>USHO01000004.1 GCA_900554485.1 uncultured Eubacteriales bacterium | reverse complement strand
AGTCGATATAGGACCGAAAGCAGGCGTTCACGGCGGCGAAGTCGTAGCAAAAGGCACGGTCGCCGATATATGCGCCGAACCGCGGTCGATAACAGGCGATTATCTGTCCGGCAGACGTAAAATCGAGGTGCCGGCGTTCCGCCATATGCCCGACGGAAGAATGCTCGGTGTTCGCGGGGCGAAACAAAATAACCTCAAAAATATAACCGCCGAATTTCCCGTAGGGTTGTTCACCGTCGTCACGGGCGTTTCGGGCAGCGGTAAAAGTTCGCTTATAAACGAAATTCTGTTGCCGTCGTTCGCCAACAAATTAAACGGAGCAAAAATGCGTGAGGGCAACGCCGACGATGTTTTCGGACTCGAATATTTCGATAACGTTATTGCCATCGATCAGAGTCCCATAGGCAGAACGCCGAGAAGTAATCCCGCAACTTATACCGGTGCGTTTACTCCGATACGCGAATTGTTTGCCGCTACTCAGGATGCAAAAGAACGCGGATATAAGTCCGGCAGGTTTTCTTTCAATATAGCGGGCGGCAGATGCGAACGCTGCTCCGGCGACGGAATAATCAAAATCGAAATGCACTTCCTGCCCGACGTTTTCGTGCCGTGCGAAGTCTGTAAGGGTAAGCGATATAATCATGAGACATTGGAAGTCAGGTATAAGGGCAAAAGTATATCCGACGTTCTGGATATGACCGTCGACGAGGCTGTCGAGTTTTTCCGGAGCGTGCCGCGGATCTTCGGTAAGGTCAAATCTTTACAGGAGGTCGGTCTCGGGTATATAAAACTCGGGCAGTCGGCGACGACGCTTTCGGGCGGCGAGGCTCAAAGGGTCAAACTTGCCACGGAACTTTCAAAGCGGTCGACGGGAAGAACGCTTTATATTCTCGACGAACCGACCACCGGCTTACACAGTTACGACGTAGATAAACTTTTGTCTATTCTCGAAAAATTGCGCGATGCGGGCAACACGGTTATCGTCATCGAGCATAATCTCGACGTAATCAAGGTCGCCGATTATATCGTCGATCTCGGACCCGAGGGAGGCGACGGCGGCGGAACGATTGTCGCGAAAGGGACGCCTGAGGATGTCGCAAAAGTAAAAGAAAGTTATACAGGGCAATTTCTGGCAAAGATTCTGAACGGAGGTACAAACGAATGATAAGAGACGATTTCAAGAACGTCAAAGAGGTCACGACGAAAGAGGCGCGGAAAAAGAAATCGATGGGCGAACGTAATTTTTACGCAAGCGGAATGTCGAAGTTAAAGGATATGAACAAAGCTTTGGGGTTCACCGTCAAGTTCACGTTGATTTTGATGACGATAGCGTACGCAATGGTCGTCGTAACGTTTATAATTTCGCCGAAATCCCTCGTTTCGTTTATAGTATGGTCGTGCATTTACGGCGTACTCGTAGTGTTTTCGATCCTGTGGTATACAGTCATCAAGCCCGGTAACGATAAAAAGATAGAACGGTATAAACACGAACTCGAAAGGTTAAGCGCGAAAGATCTCGGCAAAATTTCGGCGGCATATTCTCTGTACGGCGAAAATTATAAAAAAGCGGTAGTCGAAAAACATCGCGAAGACAGTGCCAAGGCAAGAGAAATCGCAAAAAATTCTGCCGCGGAAAATACGGAATTATCCTCGCAATCCGCCGAAAACGATAAAAATATCGGTCAATCCGATGAAAATAATTGACGCCGAAGACGAATTGTGTTATTATCTATGGCATAGGAAATAAAAGACTTGCCTGTAAGGTCCGTCGGGTCTTACGGTAATTCGGGCGTGAATATATTATGTTGAATAAATTTGCATTCGATAAGTACGATGTCGCGCTTATCACCGATGAAAAAGAAAGGCTTTATTATCTCGGTTTTCACTCTACCGCCGGTTACGTCGTCGTAACGAAAGACGAAACGTTTTTCGTCGTAGACAACAGATATTTCAAGGCGGCAGAAAAAGCGCTTACGAAAAAGGGAGTAAAAGTAATATCCGGCGCCGATTATTCGGTTTTCAAAGAGATTGCGGATAAAATTAACGCTGCGACCGTCGGTATAGATTTTACCAAGGTTACGCTTTCCGGATTCGAGGTACTTAAAAAGCTCGGCTACGATTACGTCGATATTTCGCAGGAACTCGTTAAGATGGCTGCGATAAAGAGCGACGAAGAACTTAAAAATATCAAAAAGGCATGCGATATAGCCGAAAAATCATGGCTTGCGGTTTTACCTTTCATAAAAGAAGGAATAACCGAAAAACAACTTGCCGCCGAACTCGAATATAATTTCCGTAAAAACGGCGCGGGCGGCACTTCGTTCGACACGAACGTTGCTTTCGGTAAAAACGCCGCCGTTCCTCACCACGAGACCGGCGATACAAAACTTAAGAAGAACGAATGCGTGCTTATGGATTTCGGGTGTACCTATAAGGGGTATTGCTCCGATATGACCAGAACCATGTTTTTCGGAACTCCGGACGAAGAATTTGAAAAAGTTTACCTTGCCGTCCTGCTCGCTCATAAGACCGCCGCGGAAAAAATCAAGGCGGGCATTACAGGTAAAGATGCGGATAAATACGCGAGGGACGTTCTCGATTCTCTCGGCTACAGCAAATATTTCACTCATTCTCTGGGGCACGGAATAGGCGTCAATATTCACGAATTCCCGACGCTTTCGCCGAAAGGCGAGGCTACGCTTGAAGACGGTATGGTCTTTTCCGACGAACCGGGTGTATATATCAACGGTAAATTCGGCGTAAGAATAGAAGACAGTTGCTATATGCTCGACGGTAAATTCCATACGTTTATGAAAGATGACAAATCACTTGTCGTAATCGGCGAAAACGGTGAAATTCAAAGAAAAAAACTGATAAAAAAATAATTTATAGATAGAATCTAAGGAGACAATTTTATGGTATACGCAGGAGATTTAAGGAAGGGCGTTACGATCGAGTACGACGGCAAAGTCTGGACGGTAGTTGACTTCCTTCACGTTAAACCCGGTAAGGGCGCGGCATTCGTAAGAACCACGCTTAAAAACGTCGTCGACGGCAGAGTTTTGCAGTTGACATTCAACCCCACCGAAAAATTCGAGAACGCCGTCATTGAAACCAAAAAGATGACTTATTCTTATAACGACGGCGAATTGTATTATTTCATGGACGAAGAGTACAATATGGAACCCCTCAATTACGAGCAGGTCGAAGATGCGCTTAAATGGATAAAAGAAAACGATCCCGTTACTGTTAAATTCTATAAGGGTAAGGCTTTCTCGGTCGACTGCGATAACTTCGTCGAACTTCTCGTTACCGAATCCGAACCCGGCGTGGCGGGCAACACCGCGACCAACGCTACCAAGCGTGCGAACCTCGAAACCGGCGTTGAGATTCAGGTTCCTATGTTTGTAAACATTGGTGATGTTTTAAGAATTGATACATGGAACGTGTAAAGAAATAAATCATATCAGTTTATAAAAAGCGGCTTTGGCGATTTTGCCAAAGCCGCTTTTATGCTATTTCGTTTATTCGTATAATTCGAGAATTTCTTTGGCGCGGTTTATAACGGCGCGTTTCAGCGATTTCGGGGATATTACTTCGACTTTTCCGCCGTAACTCGCGATTTTCGATATAAGCCAGTCGTCTATCGGCAATTTGCACGACGCATAAATGTATCCGTCGGTATTTTTATAAACGTTTTTAACTCCGATCCATTCTTCTACGTCGGTCAAAGCCTCGGGGTATATTCTTATATCCACATATTCCGAATCGTTCCCTTCAAACCAGCGTTCGTTGTTAAGCGAATTTATGTCGGTCGGTCGTTTCGTAAATTTTTGTGTTGTATGCGTCGCGTATATTATTCTGGACACTTTGAATGTCCTGAATTCTTCGCGTGTACGGCAATATGCGTATATGTACCAGACGCCTTGTTTAAGAATTATCACATGAGGTTCTATTTCGCGTTCCGTACGGTTACCGTTTTTGTCGACGTATACGATATTGACGGTAACTTCGTTTTCTATCGCCTCCTCGATGACGGATATTACGGATTTGGCGTCATCCTGACCGTACCATCCCGAAAAGTCTATAAGGAAGTTTCCGGCTTTAAGTTCGCCGTTGGCGGCATTGGGGCGATACAGTGATTTTAACTTATCTATCGCGGACGACAAATGCTTTTCGCCGAGCGGTTCGTTACAAGCCTCGGCGGCGGTGATCAATGCGTCGAATTCTTCTTTTGTCATGAAACCGTCGGTTATCTTGTAGGAGTCCGCTATGTAATATCCGCCGTTTCTGCCGTTATCGGCGATAATCGGTATTCCCGCCAGGCTGATTTCGTTTACATAGCGTATGACGCTGCGCGTGGAAATATCGAATCTCGAGGCGAGTTTTGCCGCAGATGTTTTGCCGCGGGCTAGCAGATAAAACAAAATTCTTAACATCATTTCGTATTTCATATGCCGATTATATCATTATTCGTTATCTATTTCAACAAAAACGAGCAAATTTTTGACTAAATATAATATAAGAGTTGCGATTTTAAGTGTTTTGTGATAAACTGAAATTATGTTATACGATATTGCGGGATTGAAAATTCAGATTAACAACAGACTGAGTTATACCAACGGATTTTGCGAAAAGTATCTTTCGGCAGATCAGTCGGCTGTACCGGATATTACCGTTGCCGTAACCGACGAGGAATTCTATAAAGAAAAGAAAGGCTCCGAAAACTTTGCCGACGGATATATCGAAAATCTGTGTATTTACAGAAAAATATGCAACGTTATGCCGCATTACGACAGATTTTTGTTACATTCTTCGGTTGTAGAATACGGAGGCAAAGCATACGCCTTTCTGGGGCACAGCGGTGCAGGTAAATCCACCCATTCTGCATTATGGCTCAAAAATCTGCCGACAGCAAAAATACTCAACGGCGATAAGCCTATTATCGGTTATGAAAACGGAAAGTTTTTTGTATACGGCACGCCGTGGCAGGGTAAGGAAAATTTCGGTTACGACGGTAAAGCGGAACTCGTTTCCGCATGTTTTATAAGGCAGGCTAAGGTAAACGCGATAAAACCTTTGACTCAAGGCGAATTTGCCGATGCACTTTTTGCTCAGACGCTTATGCCGCCTACCGCAGACGGTGCGGCTCGTACGCTAGAATTGCTTGATTTGCTCGTGAAAACCGTGCCTGCGTTTTTGCTCGATTGCGACATTTCCCGCGAGGCGTTTTTAACTTCGTATAATTCGATGACCGATGTGGTAAAACATGGAACAGTTTGACGAAAAAATCGATATAAAAGGAATTTTAAGCAGCGAAGGCAGATATGTCGGCACTACGGTAGGCGTAAGCATGTTGCCTATGATACGCAGCGGCAAAGACGTGATCGTCGTCGACAAAAAAACCGAAAGGCTGAAACCGTACGACGTCGCGCTGTATATGCGCGGCGATGCTTACGTTTTGCACAGGGTTCTTTCCGTCCGCGAAAACGATTACGTTATCCGCGGGGATAATTGTTATAGCGACGAATATATCTCCGAAGATGCCGTAATAGGTGTTTTAACGGGGTTTTTCAGAGGAGATAAAGCCGTTGACCTTAACGGTGAAAAATATCTTAATTACGTCAGGAAGAGAATTAAAACATATCCGTCAAGGAAGAGATTGTACGCGGTTCGTTCGTTTTTCAGACGTATCGCAAAATGTATAGCGGGCAGATAATCGGGTAAACGATGAAAAGAAATAAAAACGAAACAGCCGAAAGCAAACGTTGGCTTAAAAACATAATAAAACCATACCGCGGAGCGATAGCGATTTTAACCGTAACGTCCGTACTCGCGGCATTGTCGTCCGTGGCGTTTGCGTATATTACGCAATTTCTGGTCAACGGTGCTACCGACGGTAAAAAACATATAATAATTACGCTTGCGTGCGTTCTCGTGGCTGTACTGATTTTCCGTATTGCGATACGAACGCTTAACTCGTACCTTACCGAAAAATACAGGGTGAGCATTGCCAACGATTTGTCGCGTAACGCATTCGATAAAACGCTTAAAGGGCAAATCGCGAAAATATCTTCGTACCACAGCGGCGAACTCGTGAACAGAATAATTGCCGACAGTCGGGAAATTGCAGCCGATACCGTTGCAATCGTTCCGGTTACGGCGGGGCTTGTCGCGCAATTTGCAGGGTGTCTTATCGCGCTTTTAACCACCGACGTACTGTTCACGTTGATTTTAATCGGCGGCGGAGCGGTTATTTTCGGATTAAGCGTATTGTTCAGAACCAAACTGAAAGCGTACCAGAAAAAGATAATGTCGCTCGACGGAGAATGTAAGTCTTTCATACAGGAAAGTTTAACTTCGGCGGGAACGATAAAGGCTTACGGCGCCGAACAGAGAACTGCGGATAAATCTGGCAGATTGTTTTCGGCATATGCCTCGGAAAGAGTGGCAAGAGCGAAAACATACTCGTTTGTTAATGTTCTGTATTCGCTTGTCAGTAATATGGGATTGTTGTTTGCGGTTATATGGTGTGTGCTTAGCGTCCTCGGCGGAGATATGAAATACGGCGCGATATTGTCGGTTATATTGCTTATGGAGCAACTGCAACGTCCTTTGACGTCTTTTGCGTCGGTTATGCCTGTGGTGTACGCCAGGGCGGCAAGCGCGGAAAGACTTTACGAAATTGAAATCTTCAATTCCGAACTTTGTACCGAACCGACAATTTCATATGAAAATCTTCGAGCGATAGTGTTTGATAATGTATCGTTTGCCTATGGCAAGAAAGTCGTGTTAAAGGGAATGAATTGTTCTTTTGAAAAAGGAAGACTTTCGTGTCTGACAGGCAGTTCGGGAGCGGGGAAAAGTACGGCGTTCAAACTGATGCTTGCGCTATATTCTCCCGACGACGGTAACATTTATCTTGAAGATAACGACGGAAAGCGCAGTAAGATAGGCGTTGGCGACAGGCGATTATTTGCGTATGTGCCGCAAGGAAATTATATGTTTTCGGGGACGATAAGAGAGAATCTGACTTTTTTTGCTCCCGAAGGCGTAAGCGATGAAGATATACGCTCGGCGCTGATAACGGCGTGCGCCGATTTCGTTTACGATTTGCCCGGCGGTATTGACGGAAAACTTGGCGAAAGAGGGGCGGGTTTGTCGGAAGGTCAGATACAACGACTTGCGGTAGCGAGGGCTCTGTTGTCGACAAGACCGATACTGTTGCTAGACGAGGCGACATCCGCTTTGGATGAAGAAACCGAAAAAAGGCTGATAAACAACCTTAAAGCATTGGCGAACAGAACTATAATATGTATAACTCATCGCCCCGCCGCTGTTTCGGTAAGCGATAAGGCGGTAAAAATCGAGCACGTTTGAGCGGTTGTATCTGCGTCTGAAATAAAATAAAAAATAAGTCGATTTTTTGGAAAAACGCAATAAAAACGATTGACAAACGAAAAGTTATTTGATATTATATTCAGGCAGTCTGGGTGTTGACGATCTTGTCGGCGTACAGATTAAGCGAATATGCGGTCATGGCGGAATTGGCAGACGCATAAGACTAAGGATCTTATGAGGCTTTCTCGTGCAGGTTCAAGTCCTGTTGACCGCACCAAACAAGAATAAAACGAACCTTGATGAAAATTCAAAGTTCGTTTTGTTTTTTACAAGAGATTATTTTGGACTAATTGTAAAGTTAAAATAATCAAAAATTTAATGATAAAAGCCGAAGTTAAATCTTCGGCTTTTTCGCAGTCAATTATATGTAATTCCATTTTCGGATAGTCTGCTTTTAATAACATTTATAGCAACGTCAGAAGAATCAATTCCTATAAATTTACGACCTAATTTTGCAGCCGCCAAAAGCGTTGTCCCACTACCAGCAAAGCAATCCATAATTATACTATTCTCCCTTGACGATTGTTTGATTATTAACTCAAGCATTTCAAGATTCTTTTGCGTTGGATATTTAAAGTTCAACTCTCAGTATATATTCAAATTTTCGGCGACAATTTATTGCCGTTGACTTTCGCTTTTCGCTGTGCTACAACCGTAGACGAAAGGCGATAAATCGGAGCGTTATAAAGTGTCATATAAAAAGTGTCCATAAAAATATGTCACAGTGCGAAAAAGGCTACTTTTTAAGAATAAGTCTGTATCCGTTTCCGTACTTTACGCATTTCGATACGCGAGACAAAGTAGCCGATGATATTTCGGTTTCACGGGTGACCTGTTCGTATGTGTTGCCGTCAAGCAGAAGTTCAGCGGCTTTAAGTCTGCCTGCCATTGCCGAAATTTCGCCTATCGTGCAAAGGTCCTCAAAAAGTGCGCGAACTTCTTCGGGAGAGGAGAGAGAGGCTATAACCTCGTATAATCTTTTTTCTTCAGCTAATTTAAATTCGTTGTTCATTTTAAAGACCTCGATAAAAATTGTTGTAGTTTTACGGTTTTCGGCGCGTTGAACATTTCGGAGGATACTCCTTGTTCCGCGATTACCCCGTCCGCGATGAAAATTGACTTGTCGGAAACCTCTTTTGCAAATTCCATTTCGTGCGTAACGATTATCATAGTCATTCCTTCGTTGTCCTTCAACTCGCGGATAACCTTCAGAACTTCACCTGTAAGTTCGGGATCGAGCGCGCTCGTAGGTTCGTCGAAGCATAAAACTTTGGGTTTCAGCGCAAGTGCTCTTGCTATGGCAACTCTTTGCTGTTGTCCGCCCGAAAGCTCGCTCGGGTAGGCGTCCGCTTTATCTTTCAGTCCAACTTTTTCTATGATTTTTTGCGCGCTCGAAAGGATTTCTTCTTTGCATCCGGCTATAAAAGTTTTTTTCTTTTCGGGAAAAGCTTTTTTAAGTTCCTTATAGTTGCGCTTAAGCTCGGAAAGTTTTTGTTTGTCGCCTTTGCTTAACGAAATCTGTTTTTTCAGTTTGCATAGCGCCGCTTTATGGTTTGCCGTCATTTCTTTAACTTCGTCGGAAAGAAGAAGAGTGGGGGCGAGTGTAATGTTTTCGGTTGCGGTGTATTGTGGGAAAAGATTGAACGATTGAAAAACAAGTCCGAAATTAAGCCTTTTTTTCCTTAAATCGTTTCCCGAATAGTTTTTGACCTCGTCCGCATTAAAAATAATATCGCCGTCGAGGCTCATTTTCCCGCCGTCGGCTAAAGCTAAAAAGTTAATGCACCTTAAAAGGGTTGTTTTTCCTCCGCCGGAGGAGCCGATTATCGAAAGGACTTCTCCTTTTTCCATGGAGAAAAAAATTCCTTTCAAAACCTCGGTGTTATCGAATTTTTTCGTAAGATTTTCAACTTGAAGATACGCCATAAACTATGCCTTTATGTATGAAAGTTTCTTTTCGATAAACCCGAAAAGCAGAGTGAGTATTCCTATGAAGGCGAGGTAAAAAACACCTGTGTAGAAAAGCGGCCAGATAAGCCCTCTTACAACGAAATCCTGCGCTGCTTTAAGTATCTCGGTTACCATAATAACCCTTGCGAGAGAGGTGTCTTTTACAAGAGTAATAACTTCGTTCGAAATAGGGGGAAGAATTCTTTTTACGACTTGCAAAAGAATGATTTTACCGAAAATCCGTCCTTTTGTAAGTCCCAAAACCTGTCCGGCTTCGTATTGTCCTTTCGGTATGCTTTCAATTCCGCCGCGGTATATTTCCGCAAAATAGCACGCATAGTTTATAACGAAAGCAATGCAGACCGTGACGAACCTCGGTAAAAATCCCCAGCCGAAAAGAAGAGCCGGACCGTAGTAAAACGCGAGAACCTGAAGAATAAGAGGTGTGCCGCGTATTATCCAAATAATAAATTTTACAACCGAACGCAGCGGCTTGAATTTGCTCATCGCCCCTAAAGAGATTAAAAGCCCGAGAGGGAGAGCAAGTATCAAAGTAACGGCAAAGAGTCCGACAGTTGTGCCGAACCCTTCGAGCAGTTTTAAATTAACCGACCAAAATTCCATTTAAAAATACCTGTAAATGTGAGATATAGGGGACTTTTTGAAGTTTGCGACGTTTTATGCCATATATTTTTTTATAAGTTCGTCGAAAGTCCCGTCCGTTTTATACTTCGCTATAATCGCGTTGAGTTTTTCGAGAAGTTCGGTATCCGATTTTCTTACGCCTATGCCGTATTCTTCCCCTGCGAAGCCAACGTCTACGTAGGTAAGATCGCTGTAATTGGTGCCGTCGCCCGTCATAGCTTTAGCGAGAGTGATGTCGAGAATAGCTATCGCGTTCGTCTTTGCCTTTACTTCAAGAAGGCAATCCGCCTGTTTCCCCGCCTTTTGCGCGTCGGTAAGGGTAATGCCGTTTTCCGTGCAAACGGTTTCCGCCGCGCTGCCGTTTTCCACGTAAACTTCCGCGCCCGAAGCTTTTATGCTCGCTACGTCCGTAAACTTTGCGGCGTCCGTCTTTTTGCAAACGACAACCTGTTTGTTTTCCATATAGCTGTCGGTAAACGCCATATATTCTTTAAGTTCGTTTTTAATCGTCATACCGTTCCATATAAGGTCTATTTCTTTAGTGTTGAGAGCGATTTGTTTTGTGTCCCAGTTGATTTCCACGAACTCTATCTTCTCGTAACCGATTTCTTTAAGAGCCTTTTTCGCAAAGTCGGTATCGAAGCCTACAAGCTCGTTCGTCGTCGTATCTATATAGTTCATCGGTGCGTAGTAAGTGATGCCGACTTTAATAGAATTGGAGTTGTTTCCGCACGAGGTAAACGCAAAACCGAATGCGAGAGTAGCAATAATAAGTAACGTTGAAATAATATTTTTCATCTGAATGCCTCGTTTGCTTTAGCACTTTAATTTACTAAAGTGATTTTATGTTTGTATTATACTTTATTTCGCTAAAGAAGTAAAGCATTTTTACGCTGTTTTTTAATTTTTTTTAAAAGTTTCGCGCGAAACGCAATCCCTGACAATATTCTCAAAAAACGAACTGCGAAAAAAATTATACTTTTTTAAGTAAATGCAAACAATATAAAAAGCGAAAGAAAATTTCCGATGGCTTTACATGGGTGGGATATGAAAAAAATTACAGAGTTTTATTGTAAACATAAAAAGGGCATTCTGACAATTACGATAATATGTTTATTGGTTCTCTTTATAATGCCTTTTGCCACGACAAAAAAAATGAAAAGAAATAACGCTTATTCAGATAAAGAAGATGTGGCGTTATACGTTATGCAGTATCATGAACTTCCTCCGAATTTCATAACAAAATACGGCTATGAATATTTAGTAAACCATAATTTAGAAAAATCCGGATATGTTATGGGCGGAGATACTCATATAAATACCGGGACGTTGTCTTCTTACGGCATAAGCGGAAGTGTAAAACTTAAAGAATGCGATATTGTCGGTGATATGTATTCCATAAACGGTAATCGCGGAGGTCAACGGCTTGTGTATACTTGTAACGCTAAAAAAGTTCGCGTATTTTATACATATAATCATTATTCTACATTTGAAGAGTTGACAGCGTTTGAATTGCAATTGCCGAGAAATATTTTTTGGATTATTTTCGGTTGTTATTCGGTGGCTTTTATCGCCTTTTATATTAGCATAGCGGTAGTCAAACACAAGTCTGAAAAAAATATATAGGTTTTTTATAATAATTTTTTCACCATAAATTAATAAACAGATAATGACAGAAACTATCGCGGAATACCGGAAATTTCATTTGTGAGCACGATACTTCTTCCGACGACGCAACGACGTCGTCTTCCAAGAGCAGTTGTAACGGATCGGTAGGCGCGGGTATGCTCGGTATACTCGGTCTCGGTGTGGCTTTCGTTGCGATTAAGAAAAAGAAAGACTGATTTACCGATAAAGGGTAAACAGTGCTGAACAGAAAATCCTCTCTGCCGCATTAAACGCGGCGGAGAGGATTTTTGTTTTCTTAAAATTCAAAATTCAGTTTGAAATCGGGCGACAATCTGAGTTTTGCGTCGAATTTTTTTCCGCTCTTAGAGACAAAATTCAATTTATCGCTTACGCCGTCCTGCAGTATTTTTCGCACCTGTGGTTTGCTTATCGGACAGGAGAGTATGTTGAAGTTTATTTTGAAGTCGCAGTTTTCGCGGCCCTCGCAACAGTAGTTATATCGTCCGCGTATAAGTTTTTTACCGCATTTCGGGCATATGCCGACGACGTCTCCGTAAAAGCCGTTTCCGTTTTCGTCGTGCGAGTGCGAGAATATTTCCGATATTTCCGTTTCTGCCTCTTTTACGCAGTCGTCTACGGTAATTTCTCCGCGATAAACTTTCTTTAATGCCTGACCAAGTTGACTGGTTTTGTATTTGTCCATCGATATTTTCATATCTGTCAGTTGTTCTATTAAAAATTTTCCGCCGTTTTCGATGTAATATACGTCTTTTTTAAGCGATATGTATTTGCTTTTTTTCGCGTTGTCTATAATGCCGGTGCGCGTGGCCTCCGTGCCGAGTTCCAAACCCTTGAATATCGCCTTATAATCTTCGTCGTCGTTATCGTCGGCAGACGCCTTGTCTTCGCGGAACGGGTTTTTGAGGTAGTTGTTCAGTGTCTCTATGGTGTAGTGTTTAGGCGGAACGGTCTGTTTTTCTTCTGGTCGGAAGTTTACGTTTACTTTGTCGCCTTTTTCGAGTTTCGGCAAAATCTTGTCTTTTCTTTCGCCCCCGTCGTATTTCGTCCAGCCGGGCGTCAGTATTATAGATCCCTTTATAGAATAATCCTCTTTGCCGCCGAGCGAAATCGTGAGTTCCGATTTTTCGCTGAGACAGTCTTCCGCGCAAAAAACCGCTGCGAAACGCCGCATTATGGCAGTGTAAACCAGATTTTCTTCTTCCGATAAATCGCCTTTCGACGGTATTTTGTATGTGGGCGTCAGGGCGGAGTGCGCCTCGATTTTAGAATCGTCGAAAATGGTCTTTTTATCTTTGAAAACGACGTCGTATCCCAGTTTTTTAACGGACGCGATTATTGTCTTGAATTTGTCTTTTTCGTTTGTCGCGAGGTATTCGCTGTTAGTTCGCGGGTAACTTATAAAACCGCGTTCATATAGTTTCTGCGCCGTTGCAAGACTTGTTTCCATAGTCATTTTATACTTTTTCCCGAGATAGTTCTGCAATTTGGTGAGAGAATAGAGTTTCCCCGGGGGTAGAATTTCTTTTTTCGATTTTTTTTCGGTAACAACGGCGTCGAGAGCGTTCATTCGTTCGCAACAACGTTCGGCTTTGTTCTTTTCGTCTTTGCCGAACCTGTATTTCGATACCAGTTCGATAACTTCACCGTCGGTCTCCGCTTTGCTTACGAGGGCGTAATAAATTTCGGGTTTGAAGTTTTCGATTTCGCGGTCGCGGTCGTAAATCGCTTTTACGATAGGCACGATAACTCTGCCGACGCGCAGTAGCGTTCCCGATTTAAGCGAGGCGTAGCGAGTAAGGTTTACGCCGTACAGCCAATCTATATATGTGCGCGAAAATCCCTCGTTGGCAAGGTTGTCGTAAAATTTTTCCTCTTTCATTTCCGAAAGTGCTTTACTGACGGTCTGAGGCGTCTGATCGGGCAGCCACAGCCTCAAAAGTTTTTTCGGAGTTTTCAGTGCGTGTTCTATGCACAGGCGTATGATTATTTCTCCCTCTCTGTCGGAGTCCCCCGCGTTTACGATTGCGGTAACGTCGTCGCGGTTGATTATCGCCGAAATCGTTTCAAACTGTTTTTTTACGCCTTCGTCGGCTTTTCCGTCGTCGCTGTCTTTTAGTCTGAATCTGAATTTGTCGGGGTAGCACGGAAGACCGTCCATCGTCCAGCGGGCGGGTTTGTCGCGATCGCGGTTATCGGAATAATCCTCTATGTCGCAAAGGGAAAAAAGATGCCCGAACGCATAAGTGACGATATACTCCGAATTCTCGAAGTACCCGCTTTTTTTATTCATTTTACCTATGCCTTCGACTATGTTTCTGGCAAGGCTCGGTTTTTCGGCGATTATTGCTATCATTACTATATATATTATCACGCCTACGCCGATAAGTCAATCGACCGCAATATATAGTGGGGCGCAAAAAAATAAAAAAATATTTTGCGATTACCCATATAAATTCGGTTGACAAAAGGTATAAGGACAGGTTATAATATGCCTGTAAATTGAATAGCGATTGCCAATATAGGTTTGAGGATGATGGCTCAGACGTTTCTACCGCACGCCGTAAAAGTTGCGACTATTGGAGGAAGACGCGGACTTGTGTTCGCGCGGTTTTCCGTTTTTATTATTGGCAAGCAGGTTATATAACCTGTTTTTTTGTTTTTCATTTTTACACTGACGGAGAACTTATGAAAACGCTTGAAGAAAAGATAATCGAAGAAGGGAAGATTTTAGACGGCAACGTGCTTAAAGTCGGAAGTTTTCTCAATCAGCGGTTAGACGTTGAGTTTCTTATGAGCATGGGTGACGAGGTTGCCCGACTTTTCGCGGGCGAAAAAATCGATAAAGTTCTCACGGTCGAGGCTTCTGGCATTCCGTTTGCGGTCTGCGTCGCGCATAAACTCGGCGTTCCCGCCGTATATGCGAAAAAGGGCGGTGCGCAAAACGTTTCGGGCGATGTATATTCGGCTGAAATTTACAGTTATACGCATAAAAAAAGCAATATAGTCGTAGTCGGCAAAGATTATCTTTCGGCAGGCGAAAGAATTCTTATCGTCGACGATTTCCTTGCCAACGGAGCGGCGCTTAACGGTCTCATCAAAATTGTTGAGACTTCCGGCGCGAAAGTCGCAGGTTGCGCAATCGCCATCGAAAAGGGTTTTCAGCATGGCGGCGACAATTTAAGAAATGCGGGTTACAGGGTCGAATCGCTTGCGATTATCGACGAGATGACTCCGCAGGGTATAAAATTCCGAGCGTAAACCGAGCGGGATTTTTATTTTTTGGGTGTAATTTTTATTACATATAAAATTTTTGCCTTATAAAGGCGAAGGAGAAAAGTAAATGAAGAAACTTTTAACTCTCGTACTTGCTCTCGTGCTTGCGCTTTGCGCGTTCACCGGCTGTAAGAATGACAATGCCGAAAAAGTCGGCGAACTCGAGATTCCCGCGTTTGCAGGACTCGAAGAACCCGATTATTCGTCCCTTCAGGTACCCGCTGATTTCAAGATCGGTATGATTTGCCTTCACGACGAGTCATCGACTTACGACCTTAACTTCATCAGAGCCGCAAGAGAAGCCGTTGCGCAACTCGGTATGAATGCCAATCAACTTGTAATCAAGACCGGTATTCCCGAAAACGCGACCTGCAAAACCGCTGCCGACGAACTTGTAGAAGCGGGATGCAACGTAATTTTTGCAGATTCTTTCGGTCATGAAGACTATATCAAAGCTGCGGCTCAGGAACACTCCGACGTAATGTTCTGCCACGCTACCGGCGTTCAGGCTGCGTCTTCCGGTCTTGACAACTTCTTCAACGCTTTCGCCTCCATATATGAGGGCAGATATCTTGCCGGTGTTGCCGCAGGTATGAAACTTAAAGAACTTTATGCTGATAACGACGGAAACGTTTCCGATGCCAACGCTAAAATGGGTTATGTAGGTGCTTACACTTACGCCGAAGTTATTTCCGGTTATACTTCTTTCTACCTTGGCGCAAAGTCCATTGTTCCCAACGTTAAAATGGATGTAAGATTTACCGGTTCCTGGTACAGTATCGCCGATGAAAAGTCCGCTGCAGAGGCGTTGATCAACGGTGGGGCCAAACTTATTTCGCAACACGCAGACTCGATGGGTGCTCCTTCTGCTTGTGAAGAGGCAGGTATCCCCAATGTTTCTTACAACGGCAGCACTTATGAATCCTGCCCCGAATCCTTCGTTATTTCTTCTGCGATCAACTGGGCGCCCTACATCAAGCACATCATCGCTCAGACCGTCAAGGGTCAGCCGATAACGCAGGACTATGTAGGAAGTCTTAAAACCGGCTCGGTAGTTCTTTCCAAAGTAAACGGCGACGTTGCCGCTAACGGAACCGTAGAAAAACTCGTAGAAGTAAGGAACGCTCTTGCGAACGGCACTCTCAACGTATTCGATACGTCTAAATTTACGGTCAAAAATGATACTGTTACCGAGAAGATAGTAAACGGCGTGAACGTAATCGAAAACGGAATATTCAAGGAATCCAAGGTACAGTCTGCTCCTTACTTTGATTACCAGATAGACGGCATTACATTGCTCAACACGATGTTTTAATCGTAGTCGGATAAAATTTGACAGCGCTAAGGCGGAGTTTTCACTCCGCCTTTAGTTGCTCATTGCGGTTGATTTGATTTAAGAAATTTTCTTTACGGCGTAACGCGTTGCGGAGGTATAGATTTGGAAAACAATATTGCAATAGAATTAAAAGGGATAACTAAAAGATTCGGTAGCGTAGTCGCGAACAAAGATATTAACCTTAAATTGGAAAAGGGTGAAATACTCGCTTTACTCGGAGAAAACGGAAGCGGAAAAACAACCTTGATGAATATGATTTCGGGAATTTATTATCCCGACGAGGGGCAGATTTTTATTAACGGAGAAGAAGTGGTAATCCGTTCTCCCGAAGATGCCTTCAAATATAAAATAGGCATGATACACCAGCACTTCAAACTCGTAGACGTATTTACTGCGGCGCAGAATATAGTCCTTGGTTTGAAGAACGAAAAATTCAAAATGAAAAATATAAGCGCTAAAGCGTATGAAATAGCGCTTAAATACGGTTTTATTCTCGACCCCGATAAAAAAATATACGATATGTCGGTTTCGGAAAAGCAGACCGTAGAAATAATAAAAGTACTATATCGCGGTGCCGATATACTTATTCTTGACGAACCGACGGCGGTTTTGACGCCGCAGGAAATAGATAAACTGTTTACCGTACTTCGTAAAATGAAAGAAGACGGGAAATCGATAATAATAATAACTCATAAACTTAACGAAGTTATGGCAATATCCGATAACGTTGCCGTTTTACGCAAAGGGGAGTATATAGGCACGGTAAAAACGTCCGAGACTTCCGAAGAAGAGTTGACGGAAATGATGGTCGGAAAAAAAGTCGCGCTTAATATCGAGCGCAGCGAACCTGTGGACCCTCAACCTCGTCTGGTCGTAAAGGATCTTAATTGTGTAAATCACGAAGGCGTCAAGGTGTTAAAGAATATTTCGTTCGAGGCAAATTCGGGTGAAATATTAGGTATTGCGGGTATAGCGGGCAGCGGACAAAGAGAGTTGCTCGAGGCGATAGCGGGACTTCAGAAACTGCAGAGCGGCGAAATTCTGTATATAGACCCCGCAAGCGGCGATACGGTTAATCTGAGAGATAAAACCCCGTTACAGATCAGGGAACTCGGCGTGCGTTTGTCTTTCGTGCCGGAAGACAGACTCGGAATGGGGCTTGTCGGTAATATGGACATCATAGACAATATGATGTTAAGAAGTTATACGTCCGGTAAGTCGATATTTCTGAACAGGAAGAAACCAAACGTGCTGGCAGACGATATTATAAACGAACTCGAAGTGGTTACGCCCGACGCGCATACACAAGTCAGAAAATTGTCAGGCGGAAACGTACAAAAGGTACTTGTCGGCAGAGAAATATCGTCTTCGCCGAAAGTTCTGATGGTGGCATATCCGGTAAGAGGTCTCGACATAAATTCGTCTTACCTGATTTACAATTTATTGAACGACCAGAAGAAGACAGGGGCGTCTGTAATATTCGTAGGCGAAGACCTTGACGTGCTTATTGCGTTATGCGATCGTATAATGGTAATCGGCGGCGGCAGGGTGACCGGTATCGTCGACGGAAGAACGGCGGATAAAACCGAAATCGGCAGACTTATGACGCTTACCGACAATGTAAATCAAGAAGGAGTTGCAGAAGATGAATAATCGTGAAAAAAAAGTCAGAGAACCTTTGTTTCATGTTACTAAACGCGCAGGCATACCGAAATGGAAAACCGCATTGATTTATGCGGGTCTGGTTTTAGGAGCATTCGTCGTTTGTCTGATAATGATGCTTATTTCGTTTAAGTTATCTCCGTTCAAGGCAATAAAATATATGTTCCAAGGCGCATTCGGCTCAAAGACAAAGATTTTGAAAACGCTGAAAGATACGTCGATTTTGTTGTTGATAGCGTTGGCTGTTACTCCTGCATATAAGATGAAATTCTGGAATATCGGAGCGGAAGGTCAGGTTCTGATAGGAGCATTTGCCTGTGTCGCCTGTATGTTTAATCTAGGCGGTAAAATTCCGAACTGGCTGTTAATCATATTGATGTTTATATCGTCGGTAGGCGCGGGTGCGTTGTGGGCGGTTATTCCTGCGATATTCAAGGCTCAGTGGAAAACCAACGAAACGTTGTTCACGCTTATGATGAACTATATTGCGTTACAACTCGTTTTGTATTATATCAAGGCATGGGTTACGACCGGAACGGGAACGTTGCCCAGACAGGATTACGGACGTCTGCCTTTAATCGGCGGGAGCGATGCGTGGTTGTGCGTAATCGTCGCAGCCGTTATGGGGGCTTTTTTGGCAATCTACCTTAAATACACAAAGCACGGCTATGAAATATCCGTTGTCGGCGAAAGCGAAAGAACCGCAAAATATATCGGTATAAACGTAAAGAAAGTCGTCATAAGGACGCTTGTGTTGTCTGGCGCGATTTGCGGACTGGTCGGTTTTATCATTGCCGGCGGCATCGATTATACGGTAAGTTCTTCGACGGTAGGCGGCAGGGGATTTACGGCGATTCTGGTTTCATGGCTTGCTAAATTTAATCCGTATATGATGATTTTGACAGCGTTGCTGGTTGAGTTTTTAAGTATGGGTTCGGCAGAAGTTATGATGAATATTCAGGTTACCAATTCGTTCTTTTCGCAAGTAATGATCGGTCTGGTGTTTATGATTATTATCGCCGGCGAATTTTTCATTACCTATTCGGTAAAACTTGCCAGATCGCATAAAAAGGAGGCAAAATCCGATGTTCGTTAATTTTTTATATTCGGCAATAAGATTGAGCGCAACGTTTTTGTACGGTTCCACCGGTGAGATAATCACCCAGAAGTCGGGACATCTGAATTTAGGTGTGCCGGGCGTTATGAGTGTCGGTGCTGCTGTGGGGTGCCTTACTGAGTATTATGTAATAAAAGCAGTCGGGACGTCTGCGCCGATATTACTGGTACTTATACCTCTTTTGACCACGATAATCGCGGGCGCGTTGATGGGTTGTCTTTACAGTTTTTTAACGGTTACGTTAAAGGCAAATCAGAACGTGACAGGACTTGCGATGACGACGTTCGGCGTTGGTCTGGCAGGACACTTTATCAATAAAATCAAAGCAAAAATCGCAATAATAGCAAGAGCAAGCAAATATTACAGAACCGTATTTCCGTTTGCCGACAGTCTCGGCGCTTTCGGTAAACTGTTCTTTTCGTACGGAATATTGGTTTACCTTGCGATTATTATCGCCATCGTCGCGCAGGTGATTCTCAATAAGACAAGGGTCGGTCTTAATCTGAAAGCCGTCGGTGAAAATCCCGCGACGGCGGATGCCGCAGGCGTAAACGTAACGATGTATAAATACGTTGCCACGATGATTGGTTGCGCGATTTCGGCAATCGGCGGACTGTTTACGATTATGGATTATATGGGCGGTAACTGGGAGTATATAATCGAAGGTCTCGGTTGGCTTTCCATTGCGCTCGTCATCTTCACTTTATGGCGTCCGGTGTTGTCTATTCTCGGCTCGATAGTGTTCGGCGGTCTGTATATAGTCGTAAATTACGTTAAGGGTATTACGTTTGCTCAAATCGAACTCGTAAAAATGATCCCCTACCTTGTAACGGTACTTGTTCTTATCGTTACGAGTATTTTCGATAGCAAGAACGCTCAGCCTCCGGCATCGCTCGGACTTAATTATTTCAGAGAAGACAGATAAATTCGGTATAAAAACAGTCGATTTTTATTAAATCGGCTGTTTTTTGTCTATAAAAATTGACATCGTGCGATCGACGGAGTATAATAGTCGAAGAGGGTTTGTATGTACGAAATCAAGAGATACGAAAGATTGACAGACAACATCTTTTTACTGGACGTATACGCTCCGCGCGTGGCTAAAAAATGCCTTGCCGGGCAATTCGTTATCATAAGAGTCGACGATAAAGGAGAACGCATTCCGCTTACCGTATGCGACTTCGATCGCGATAAATCGCTTGTTACCGTTGTTGTGCAGGAAATCGGTGCGACGACATATAAAACAGGCAAATTGCGCGTCGGCGATTGTCTTGCGGATTTTGTCGGACCGCTCGGTAATCCGTCCGAACTTACTCAGATGCCGATCGGCGAACTGAAAAACAAAAAAGTGGTGTTCGTTGCAGGCGGGGTGGGCGCAGCGCCGGTGTATCCGCAGGTCAAATATCTGCATGAAAACGGAGTTAAAGCCGACGTTATCGTCGGAGCAAAAAATAAAGACTTGCTGATATTGCAAAACGAACTTCGCAACGTTGCCGAAAACGTATTCGTTACTACGGACGACGGATCGTGCGGAGATAAAGGACTTGTGACGGATAAATTACAAAAACTTGTCGCAAGCGGCAAGAATTACGATTTATGCGTCGCCATAGGTCCGGTGATAATGATGAAATTTGTTTCTGCGCTTACAAAGCAACTCGGGATAAAGACTGTCGTCAGTATGAATCCTATAATGGTAGACGGTACGGGTATGTGCGGCGCATGCCGGGTTATCGTCGGAGATAAAGTCAGATTTGCCTGTGTGGACGGTCCCGAATTCGACGGTCATGCCGTCGATTACGACGACGCCATGACAAGACAGCGACTGTATAAAACAGAAGAGGGCAGGGCTTTTCTTAAAGCCAAAGAAGGCGACACTCATCACGGCGGTTGCGGGCACTGCGGAGGCGAAGAATGAGTGATTTAAGTAAAAGAATTCCCGTCAGGGAACAAGACGGAAAGGTACGGGCTACGAATTACGAAGAAGTTTCTTTCGGTTATACGTCCGACGAGGCGTTTTCCGAGGCAAACAGATGTCTCGGTTGCAAAAATCCGAAATGCGTCGAAGGTTGTCCGGTCAATATAAATATCCCGGAGTTTATCGGAGAACTTAAAAAACATAACGTAAAAAAGGCGTATGAAATAATTTCAGACAGTTCGGCTTTACCTGCCGTTTGCGGAAGGGTCTGCCCGCAGGAAAAACAGTGCGAAGGCAACTGTGTGCGTGGGATACGCGGCGATGCCGTAAGTATAGGTAAACTCGAAAGGTTTGTCGCGGACGAGGCAAGAAAAAACGGTTACGAAACGCAGACTGAGGTTCAATACAACGGTAAAAACGTTGCAATAATCGGATCGGGTCCTTCCGGGTTGTCGTGCGCAGGCGAACTTATTAAGTCGGGTTACGGCGTTACGGTTTTTGAGGCGCTTCACGACCTCGGCGGCGTTCTGATATACGGCATACCTGAATTCAGACTTCCGAAAGAAAATGTCGTGAAACCGGAAATCGAAAAATTGAAACGTCTCGGCGTCGGATTCGAGACTGACGTAGTAGTCGGTAAATCGGTCACTATAGACGAATTGTTAAGCGATGAAGGATATTCAGCCGTTTATATAGGCACCGGAGCAGGACTTCCTAAGTTTATGGGGATAAAAGGCGAGAATGCCAACGGAGTATTTTCGGCAAACGAAATTTTGACGAGAAACAATCTGATGCGTGCGTATGACGCGGATTACGATACCCCGATTAAATTAGGTAAACGCGTCGTTGTCGTCGGAGGAGGTAACGTCGCTATGGATGCGGCGAGAACCGCAGTCCGCGACGGGGCGGAAACACATATCGTATATCGCCGCGGCGAAGACGAATTACCGGCAAGAAAGGAAGAAGTCGGTCACGCAAAAGAAGAGGGAGTTGTTTTCGATTTGCTTACAAATCCGATTGAAATTATCGTCGGAGACGCAGGCGAGGTCAAAGGCGTGAAATTGATAAAAATGCGTTTGGGAGACCCCGATAGTTCCGGCAGGAGAAGTCCCGTCGAAATCGCCGGCAGCGAATATGAACTTGCCTGCGATTCCGTGATTATGGCTCTCGGTACGTCTCCGAATCCTCTTATTGCCATGACGACGAACGGACTCGAAACCGACGGCAGAAAAAGGATAATCGCCGACGAATCCGGACGAACGTCTAAAGCGGGCGTTTTTGCCGGAGGCGATGCCGTTACGGGTGCGGCAACGGTAATTCTTGCTATGGAGGCAGGCAAGAAAGCCGCTAAGGCAATAGACGAGTATCTTCGCGAAATGCGATGAATGCGATTTACGGGATATTTTTATACATCGGTAAGGGATAAATAAAAATGAGGACGAACGAAAGAAAAAATTTAATCTATATTTATTGTTTGTGTATTTTAATATGCGTTTTGTTGTCTTTCGCGGTATCTATGCGCATTATGAAAGGTCTTGCGGACGGCGAAAACGAGTATTCTTTGTCGGATATATCCGCAGACGCGTATGACGAAGTGAGTTTTGAAGGCGATAAGTATGCGGTAAGCGGAACGGATGATCTGAGCGGATTTTACGGCGGCAAGTCTATAACGCTGAAAAATTTCGTAACTTCGACTTTTACTTTCGATTTGAAATTGGTCGCGAACGAGGGATCGTTTTATATCGTTATCGGCAACCCCGGCGACACTAATAATATTAAATTATCTTTTAACGTCAGTCTGAGTGGAAGTGAAAAAGCCATAAAAAGCATAAATCAGTATAAAGCGAAATTAATCCTTGACGATAATAAATTTTTAGATGCGACATACAGACTCAAACTCGTTTTTGCGCCGAACGCCGAAAGAGAGTTTCAGTTGACGATTATATTGTCTGATATTACAAACAATAAGACCGTTGAAAAAACGTTTTCGAAAGTAAGTTTTATGACGGATGCGTCGGGGAAATGCGGAGTATATATCGCAAAGAAAGCGGGTGACGCATCGCTTGATTTTATTCTCTATGATTCTGACCGTCGGACTTCCTCGCCGAAACTTACGGTCAAAAACGAAGACGGCAGCGTATTTCGCGAATTTGTCGGAAACGAAATATCCGTTGCCGACGATAACATCAAAACAAGCGATTTTGAAACCTCGAAGAAAAGATTCGTCGGTTACGAAGTAAACGGAAAACTCTATGAAAAATTATCGGATATTCCGACTTTGACCGAAGATGCCGAGGCGACAGTAAAACTTGCGGATTTGTATCTTGTCTATGGCGCAAGCGTCAGAATAGGCACTCCTACGGGAATAAGATTTACAGGCATAATAGGGAAAGACGATATTTATTCTGATTACGGCATGTTTCTGACGGCGGGTGATTATCTTGGTTCTGCCGACGACATGACCGTAGAATATCTTAACGAAAACAATTATAACTATAAAATCATCAGAAATTCCGACGGAATGCAAATCGGCGATACGGAAGACGGTAATATATACTTTTCTTTGGTGCTTTCTAACGTAAAAGCGGTAAATTATGCGCGCGGTTTTGCCGCAAGGGCGTTTACCGTAGTAACTTACGCAAACGAAAAAACAAAGACGATTTATTCGGATTTTTCGTTTGACGCCAATCTCAGATCGATTTATAAAGTCGCAAGCGAATACTTCAACAAGGGCGGAACAAATTCCGCGATGATGAATATCGTCGACAGTGTTCTTGATTTGTCGGTCGCGGGCGATGAAGTCGTTCTCTGCGGAGTAGAACGTTCTTATAGCATTACCGCCGATGTAAGCGAAGATGCTATAGTCGTCACGCTGACTGCGAAAGACGGTTCGCCTTTTGCGGCTGAAAATGTAGGTACGGTTATGTTGGACGGTAAAATTACCGATTTCACGATAACAGCCGACGGCGAGATAAAAATTTCTCTTCGATAATTTCCGAAATTACTTGCTTTATAATATAAAATCGTTTATAATACTAAAAAATTCAGGAGAAAACAGTAATGGCGCATTATTATAAAGAGGCTTGTCACACTTTTAACGAATATCTTCTTATTCCGGGATACACGGGCGAAAATTGTATTCCGTCAAACGTCGATTTATCCACTCCGCTTTTAAGATATAAAAAGGGCGAAACGCCTTTCAAATTGAATATTCCGATGATTTCGGCAATAATGCAATCGGTCTCTAACGACACGCTTGCAATCGCCTTGGCGAAAGAAGGCGGCATGAGTTTTATATATTGCTCTCAGTCGATCGAAGACGAGGTCGAAATGGTTCGGAGGGTTAAGAGTTATAAGGCGGGTTTTGTCGTCAGCGCGTCAAATCTGACGCCCGACGCTACGCTTGCCGACGTGCTTGATCTTAAAGAACGTAACGGGTTTTCGACCATAGCGGTTACCGACGACGGAAATTGCAACGGCAAACTTCTCGGCATAGTTACAAGCAGAGATTATCGCGTAAGCAGAATGTCTTTAAGCGATAAGGTCTCAGGGTTCATGACGCCGCTTGAAAAACTCGTAACCGCCCCCGCAGGTACGACGCTTAAAGATGCCAACGATATAATCTGGGAACATAAACTCAATTCTTTGCCCATAGTCGACGAAAACGGTAAACTGATGTATTTTGTGTTCCGTAAAGATTATTCCGAACATAAAACAAATCCGCGTGAAATTCTCGACGAAGAGAAACGCTATATGGTCGGAGCGGGCGTGAATTCTTTCGATTACGAAAAGCGTATACCGGCTCTTGTAGAGGCGGGCGCGGACGTTCTTTGCATAGACTCTTCCGAGGGATATACCTGCTGGCAGAAACGCGTCATAGATTTCGTACGCGCAAAGTACGGCGATAAAGTAAAAATCGGCGCGGGTAACGTCGTCGATAAAGACGGTTTCGATTTCCTTGCCGATGCCGGAGCGGATTTCATTAAAGTCGGTATCGGCGGAGGGTCTATCTGTATAACCCGCGAAACGAAAGGTATCGGCAGAGGACAGGCTACCGCAGTTATCGAAGTTGCCGCCGCAAGAGACGAATATTATAAAAAGACGGGTGTATATGTGCCGATATGTTCCGACGGCGGTATAGTACACGATCATCACATAACGCTTGCTCTTGCAATGGGTGCTGACTTTGTGATGCTCGGAAGATATTTCGCAAGATTCGACGAAAGCCCGACGCCTAAACTCAATATAAACGGCACGATCGTAAAAGAATACTGGGGCGAAGGCAGTAACAGGGCAAGGAACTGGCAGCGTTACGATCTCGGCGGTAAAAACAAATTGGCTTTTGAAGAGGGCGTTGACTCCTACGTTACATATGCCGGACCGTTGCACGATAACGTCGAAAAAACTCTTTATAAAGTAAAGTCGACCATGTGTAATTGCGGTGTTACTGATATTCCGTCGTTGCAGAAAGAGGCAAAACTCACGCTGGTATCTCCTACCAGTATTGTAGAGGGAGGCTATCACGATGTTATCCTTAAAGGCGGAAACACTAAAATCTGATTTGTCGGAGGGGAGAATATGACGTCCGATATCGAAATAGCGCAAAAATATAATAAATTACCTATAACCGAAATTGCCGCGAAGGTCGGAATACCGGACGAATATCTTGAGCCTTATGGTAAATACAAGGCAAAGATAGATATTTCGTTTTTACAAGACGACAAAACAAAACGTGACGGTAAACTTGTGTTGGTTACGGCGATTAATCCTACGCCTGCCGGCGAGGGGAAAACGACCACGACTATAGGTCTTGCCGACGCGCTTAATCGCTTGGGTAAAAAGACCGTCGTCGCTCTGCGCGAACCGTCGTTGGGGCCGGTATTCGGCATTAAGGGCGGCGCTACGGGCGGCGGATATGCGCAGGTTGTGCCTATGGAAGATATAAACCTGCACTTTACGGGTGATTTTCACGCAATCGGTGCGGCAAACAATTTGTTGTGCGCGATGCTGGACAATCATATCTATCAGGGTAATACTCTCGGTATAGATCCGAAAACGATAACCGTCAAGCGATGCGTCGATATGAATGATCGTCAACTTCGTAAAGTCGTCGACGGGTTGGGCGGGAAAACCGACGGTATCCCTCGCGAGGACGGTTTCGATATTACGGTGGCAAGCGAAGTTATGGCGATTTTCTGTCTGGCGGAATCCGTCGCCGATCTGAAACAAAGGCTTGCCTCGATCGTTGTGGGATACACTTACGGCGGTTCGCCTGTTACTGCCGGTGATTTACACGCTAACGGCGCAATGACGGCGCTTCTGAAAGACGCTATAAAGCCTAATCTCGTTCAGACGCTGGAAGGAAATCCCGCAATCGTTCACGGGGGACCTTTTGCAAATATCGCGCATGGATGTAACTCTGTTATAGCGACAAAAACGGCTATGAAACTCGGCGAATATTGTATCACCGAGGCAGGGTTCGGCGCAGATCTGGGTGCGGAAAAGTTTTTTGATATAAAATGCAGAAAAACGGGACTGCATCCGTCTGCGGTGGTTCTTGTCGCGACCGTTCGGGCATTGAAATTTCACGGCGGAGTAAAAAAAGAAGAACTGAATGTCGAAAACACGGCTGCGGTCAGAAACGGTGCGCCTAATCTTATAAGGCATATCGAAAATATAACGGGAGTTTATAAATTACCCGTTGTCGTTGCGATAAACGAATTTCCTACGGATAGCGAAAGCGAAATAGAAACCGTTGTCGATATATGTAAAAAGTTCGGTGTAAACGTCGTACGTTCGTCTGTTTGGGCTGACGGCAGCGCGGGCGGTTTACGTCTTGCTGAAGAAGTCGTACGACTGTGCGAATGTAAAAACGAATTTTCTTATGCGTACCGTACAGAAGATTCGATTGAGAATAAAATTAACGCAGTCGTACAGAATATTTACGGCGGTGCGGGAGTTACTTATACGGCTGTTGCGAGAAAGCGTATAGACGAGTTCGGGAAAAGAGGTTACGGCAATTTGCCGATATGTATGGCTAAAACGCAATATTCGTTTTCCGACGATCCTATGCTTATCGGCGCACCTTCGGGTTTTACCGTTACGGTGCGTGACGTAAAAATTTCTCTCGGCGCAGGGTTTATAGTCGTGTATACGGGTGACGTTTTGACGATGCCGGGGCTGCCGAAACATCCTGCGGCTGAAAATATAGACGTCGACGATAACGGCGTTATTTCCGGATTGTTTTAAGTAGGAGGCAAAAATAATGAAAAATTTATTCAAAACAGATAAAAGCAAAAATTATTGGGCAGAGATTTTACTCGGAGTAATTTGCATAGTGTGCGCGATTATATTTGCGCCTATATGGAATAATACCGACGTGTTTTTCAAAGATTGGGGCTTAAAAATCATAGATATACTTATTGCCGTTTTGATAGTGGCGTATCTTTCCGGTTATCTCTGGAAGAAAATGCTTGCGTCTAACGGCGTGATTAAAGTCCTTACTATAATAGAATTCTGTGCGCTTTCGATAATAGCGTTGGGTTGTATTTTTACGCAATTCAATGTCATACCGGTTTCCGGAGCGTGTAAAATATTCGGGCTTGTGCTTTGGTCTCGGGGCGTTGTCGAGCTGTTCAGGGCATATTATTTGTCGCGCATAACGTCGTATAAATATTCTCCTGCATGGTTATTTTTGGCTATAGCGATGGTGACTTTCGGCACTTATTGCTTTGCCAAGCCGTTTATCCAGGATACGGTAATACTTTGGTTGTTTGTATCCGCGCTGTTGGCGTTCGGTATACTTTTCGTTATTATAGGTTGTATGCAGAAACCTGTCAAAGCAAAAGTTAAAGACGTAAAATAAATTTACTATATAAAAACGTGTCGGCTGATAAGATATGTCGACACGTTTTTATTTTATAAGTTTATAACGGATTTATAGTTACGGAAAGGTTTGTGACCGTAAATGCATTTGTCCCGCCGTTTCTGAAATCGAGTGTAGTTCCGTCGGCAGGAACCGATATAACGGATTTCCCGGAGAGCGGAACGACAGAGGCTGTAGCCGATGCCGTCGCTGTTGATACGGTCTGTGGAATTTGCGAATCCGTAACGTATGCCGCAAGAGTCGCAGAATCGGTAATATCGGTTGCATTTGCATGATATTCGACTATATAGTTGCCCTCTTGTAATGTCAGACCGGTTCCGGCAGAATTTAGCGTGACCGTCCCGTCGGTGTTATTATAAATCTGTTCTATTGTAAGAGCCGTTCCGGGGGCGGAGTTTTGCGTTGCGTTATAAAACTGACCGACGGTCAATTCGGCGTTTGCACCGGTCGGACCCGTAGCGCCTGTTGCGCCCGTTTCGCCTGTC
>USHO01000003.1 GCA_900554485.1 uncultured Eubacteriales bacterium | reverse complement strand
AAGGCAATAAATAAAAAATCGCTTATAAAAACTCAGGTCAGTGTCGAGGATTTTGACGAGAATAAGAGCGGTTACAGAAAACTGCGTACGAAAAAGGATAAAAAGCAGGATTTATCGGCGCAGACGATAAAGATCGAAAAAGCGGTTATCAACAAAGAATTGATACCCATAAAGGAACTCTCGGAAAAGATAGGTATTTCGGCAATCGAAATAACAAAAAAACTTTTCAAAGAGGGCATAATGAAGACTATTAACGATTCCGTCGATTATGATACGGCAGGTGTTATCGCCGCCGACCTCGGAATCGAACTTGAACTCAAACTCGATAAAACGGCCGAAGATGTTCTTAACGAGGCATTCGACATTAAAGACGATGATGCAAAACTCGTCAAGAGGCCTCCTGTTGTTACCGTTATGGGGCATGTCGATCACGGTAAAACGTCGTTACTCGACAGAATCCGCAGCGCCAACGTTACCGCTACCGAGGCGGGCGGAATTACGCAGCATATCGGCGCGTATACGGTGACCGTAAACGGAGAAAAAATTACATTCCTCGATACTCCGGGACATGCAGCGTTTACCGCAATGAGAGCGAGAGGCGCGCAGATAACGGATATTGCCGTTATAGTAATTGCTGCCGATGACGGCATAATGCCTCAGACTATTGAGGCTATTCACCATGCGCAGGCTGCCGGAGTTTCGATTATCGTTGCGGCGAACAAAATCGATAAACCTCAGGCGAATATAGAAAGAGTCAAGCAGCAATTGGCGGATCAGTCCGTACTTGTCGAAGAATGGGGCGGCGATGTGGCTCTTGTTCCTGTTTCGGCTAAGACCGGAGAAGGTATTGACAATTTACTTGAGACCATACTGTTGACCGCCGACGTGAAAGAACTTAAAGCCAATCCCGACAGAATGGCTAAAGGTGCTATTATAGAGGCAAAACTCGATAAAGGTAAGGGTCCGGTTGCGACCGTACTTATTCAGAACGGTACGTTGCATACAGGCGATAACCTTGTCGCTGGGACTATCACCGGCAGAGTAAGGGCAATGATAGACGATAAAGGCAGAAACGTAAAAGAGGCCGGACCGTCTATGCCTGTATCGATACTCGGTCTCGAAGAAGTTCCGAATGCCGGCGATTTGCTCTTTGCCGTAGAACAGGATAAATTATCTAAACTCGTCGCGCAGGAAAGGAAAAACAAGGAACGCGAGGATATGATCAAACAATCCCAGAAGATTACTCTCGATGATCTGTTCTCAAAGATTTCCGACGGCAATCTGAAAGCGCTTAATATAGTAATTAAGGCCGATGTTCAGGGTTCTGTTGAGGCTGTTAAGCAGTCTCTTGAAGAACTTTCCAACGAAGAGGTCAAAGTTAATGTGTTACATGCCGGCGTCGGGGCTATAAACGAGTCTGACGTAATACTTGCGGACTCGTCTAATGCGATTATTATCGGGTTTAACGTCCGTCCGGATGCCAATGCCAGGACTTTTGCCGAAAGGTCTAAAGTAGATATAAGGCTGTACCGAATCATTTATGAGGCTATAGATGCAGTCAAAAATGCAATGAAAGGACTTATCGCTCCTAAGATTCAGGAAATCTATATGGGTAAAGCGGAAGTACGTCAGACATTCAGGATTACCGGCGTAGGTATGGTTGCGGGATGTTATGTGACCGACGGTAAAATAATCAGAAACGGAAAACTTCGTATTTATCGTAACGATGTAATGATTTGCGAAGGTAATGTCAACCAGTTGAAGAGATTCAAAGATGATGTCAAAGAAGTTTCTCAAGGGTTTGAGTGCGGTATTTCCATAGAAAATTTCAACGATATTCAAATCGGAGATTTCATCGAAAGTTATCTTATCGAAGTAAAACCCGTAGCATAACAAGCATATTAAACGTCGCCGCCGAAAATTCGTTTTTTGCGGCGATTTTTCAACAGATAAAGGTGATACATATGAATGTAAAAAGAGAAAAAAGACTGAACAGCGAATTTCAGCGTGCTATTTACGATATTCTGAAATATAAAGTAAAAAATCCAGATTTAACCGAGATGTTCAGCATTTCCGAAGTGGAAGTTACAAACGATCTGAAGTATGCAAAAGTTTTCGTATCCGTATTTTCGACCGATGAGGCTAAAAAATGCGCCACGTTTAAGGCTATTTGCGATTCTGCAAAATTTGTCCGATCTGAACTTAGTAAGACTATGCATATACGTACGGTTCCCGAACTTCGGTTCATTACCGATACCTCGGAAGAATACGGCAATAAGATTGATTCTATTCTTAGCGGTATAACTTATAATACGGAGGCCGACGATGAATTTTGACGATGTTTGCAGTCGGCTTTTCGGTTTTGACAGTTATCTGATATTTTGTCATGCACGACCTGACGGTGATACAATAGGGTCGGCGCTTGCATTGAAAGAAACGTTGAAACGAATGAATAAGCGTGTGGATATAGTATGTGCGTCGCCGATTCCTAAAAAATTCGGAATATTTGGCGATGCGAGCGAAATCCTTGCTTTATCCGACGTGAAAGAAGTATACACTGCGCATGTTGCCGTGGATTGTTCCACGGGGAAAATGATTGCCGAAGCATATTCACTGTTTTTGATGTCTAAAAATACTTTCAATATTGATCACCATGTATCGAACGAATATTACGCAGACGTAAATCTGGTTATCGATGCGGCATCTTGCGCAGAAAACATGTATAATGTAATTTCGCGTTCGCAGATGCCTATAGATAAAACAATTGCCGACAGGTTGTTACTCGGCATAAGTACCGATACGGGTAATTTTATGCATGCAAACGTTACGGCGGAAACGCTTGCCATTGCGTCCGATTTAGTGAAGAAAGGCGGAGATTTACATTCGATTGCGTATGCAATGTTCAAAAGTCAACCAAGAGAAAGAGCAGAACTGTTTGCAAAAATAATCTCGGGAATGAGATTTTTCTCAGACGGAAAGATTGCGATAATTAACGTTACGCGTAAAGACGTTTCCGATTTTAATGCCACACAGGATATGACTGAAGGTTTTATCGATTATCCGTTATCGGTCAATGGCGTTGAAGTTGCCGTTTCGATAATGGAAAATAAAGATAATTGCTATAAAGTAAGTTTAAGAAGTAAAGGTCGCGTAAACGTCAATGAGGTTGCCTCGGCTTTCGGCGGTGGCGGGCATATACTTGCCAGCGGTTGTTTAATATCCGGATTTTATGAGGATGTTAAAGATAAACTTATCAGAGAGATAGGGTTTCAGTTATAAATGAACGGATTTCTTAATTTATTTAAACCTAAAGGTGTCAGTTCGGCATATGTCTTAAACGCGGTTAAAAAGGCTGTCAAGGGTAATACCGTCGGTCATATGGGAACTCTCGATCCGTTGGCGAGCGGAGTCCTTCCGGTGGCGATAGGTAAGTCGACGAGACTATTTGATTATTTGCTTGATAAAAAGAAAGAATATGTTGCTACTGTTGCTTTCGGATATGCGACCGACAGCGGAGACCTTGAGGGGAAAATAATTGAAACCAGCGAAATTATTCCGTCAAGAGAAGAAATCGAAACGGCATGTCGTAAACTTACAGGCGAAATTATGCAAGTGCCGCCGGCATATTCGGCAAAATGTGTAAACGGTAAAAGAAGTTATGAACTTGCTCGCCGCGGACAGATTGTCGAGCTCCCGCCTAAAAAGGTAATCGTATATTCGATTGATGTCGGAAACGAAGTTTCTTCAGGCGAATACGAAATAAAAATAGTTTGCGGCGGAGGAACTTATATAAGGGCGCTAGCCAGAGATATCGGTAAATTGTGCGGTAGCGTTGCTACTATGACGTCTTTAGTACGCGTTGCGTCCGGTGTATTCAGAATCGAAGACAGTATAACCGCGGAAGAATTTGCCGCTACAACTTATAAAGCGTCATTACTGACATTGCCTGACGAGGTTATTGATTTTCCGGTTATTCGTTTAACCGATAAAGAGACCGAAAGACTATTTAACGGTTTGTATGACGTATTCGATTATCCCGACGGAGTTTACCGCATTTATTCACCGAAAGAGTTTTATGGCGTCGGTGAAGTGATACAAGGCAAAATCAAAGTGAAGGCATATCTGAGAGACAGTGAGAACATATAATTATTATCAAAAAAACAACGTAGAAATAGTTGTTATACTCGGTTTTTTCGATTGTATGCATGCAGGGCACATTGCACTTGTCGAACAAGGTAAAAGTATTGCCGAGAGCATTAAAGCGGAGCCTGCGGTATTCACTTATACTAACGATATAAATGCCGTATTCGGAGTGTCGGAGGGGCAGGTTCTGACATATGGCGAACGTTTGACTAAAATTGAAGAACTTGGAATAAATTCAGTTATTTACTGCGATTTTGATAAAAATTATGCCTCGCATAGCGGTGAAGAATTTCTTGATGTACTGTTTGAAAATTACAAAATAAAAGCAATCGTTTGCGGATATGATTACACTTACGGCAAAGATGCCGGTTGCGGCGTTCGGGATTTACAAGAATATTGCGGTAGAAGAAACGTACCGTGCATTGCGGAAAGTGAAGTTAAGATTGACGGGGTCAGGGTCTCTACAACGCTTATTAAAAAATACTTATCAGACGGTAACATCGAATACGCGAATAAGTTGTTGGTGTATCCGTATTTTATACTCGGTAAAGTGATCGAAGGGCGAAAGGACGGCAGAAAAATAGGATTTCCTACCGCAAACGTTTTACTTCCGAACGATAAATTCAGAATAAAGCGGGGGGTGTATAAAACGCGTGTGGTTGTTGACGGAAAGAGTTATGCCGCGATTACCAATTTCGGTACACAGCCGACTTTCGGGAGTGATAAATTGGTAATCGAAAGTCATCTGAAAGATTTCGACAGTGATATTTACGGTTTTGAAATATTGATTATTTTTGAAGATTATATCAGGGATATTTATATGTTTTCCGATATTGACGATTTGAAAAAACAATTAAAAAAAGATATGGAGACTTTACGATGATAAAATTCGGACCAAGCGGAAACAGTGAAAGTTTTTTAAGCGAAAAACATAAATCGACGGTCGACGCCGCAAAGTGGTGTAAAGATCGGGGGCTTGATTGGTACGAGTATTCGTTCGGTCGGGGGATTACGCTCGGCGAGGCAAAAGCAAAGGAGATCGGTGAGGCATTCAAAGCCGCGGATGTCGGGATCAGCGTTCACGCTCCGTATTCTTGCAAACGAGTCGGCAGAGAAAGCCGAGACTTCGTTCTCATATATACTTGACAGCGCGCGAATGATAAAGATTATGCAAGGCAACAGGGTTATATTTCACCCTGCGTCTCAAGGAAAGGCAAAACGCGAAGACGCGGTTGCGCTTACGCTGGACAGAATAAAAATGTTGCGCGACAAGATATATGAAAACGCTCTCGACGACATCGGGTATTATCCGGAAACGATGGGGAAACTCGGTCAGATAGGTACTATTGAAGAGATTACTTCGTTTTGCAAAGTTGATTCAGTATTCATTCCGACCGTGGATTTCGGACATGTCAATGCCCGCGAGCAGGGAAGTCTGAAAACAACCGGAGATTATAAGAGTCGGCTCGAATATATGATAGGTGAACTCGGCTATGAAAAAATGAAGAATTTTCATGTTCATTTTTCTAAAATTCAATATTCGTCGAAAGGTGAAATACGTCATTTGACGTTTGCCGATACCGTATACGGTCCGGAGTTCGAGCCGCTCGCCGTTGCTTTGAAAGAACTTAAACTGGAACCTGTCGTCGTGTGCGAGTCGGCGGGAACTCAGGCGGAAGATGCGGCAGAAATGAAAAGAATATATTTTTCACTTGCCTGACTTATTGTTTTCACTAACGATATCACATTTTCGTTGACAATTAAATCTTTTCGGTTTAGAATAGCAAAAAATGTAACGGCTGAGTCAATATTGGTAAAATAAGAGGTAACAATGTTTAGAAAATTGGCGAAGTGTCTGCGAGAATACAAACGAGACACTATACTTACGATTTTATGTATGGTCGTCGAGGCTGCGATGGAGGTATTTATACCGTTATTGATAGCGAACTTCGGTAAATGCGTTCAGCCCGATAACGGAGGAGATCCCGATACTCGCAGAATGATGATTGTCGGATTTATGATGGTCGGCGCTGCGATAGTGTCGCTTATTGCCGGTATGCTCGGCGGAAAGTTCTGTGCCAGTGCGTCGGCGGGTTTTGCGAAAAATCTGAGACGCGATATGTATGTGAACGTGCAGGGCTTTTCGTTTTCTAATATCGATAAGTTTTCATCGTCGTCGCTGGTTACTCGTATGACGACGGATATTACGAACGTGCAGATGGCATTTATGATGCTTATAAGAATGGCGATAAGAAGTCCGTTACTGCTTATATTTTCCATCATTATGAGTTTTTCCATCGATACAACTTTACCCGTGATTTTCTTTATTACTGTACCTTTTCTTGTTTTCGGATTACTGATAATCGCTTGGCGCGCCATGCCTATATTCAAAAGATTGTTTAAGCGTTACGATGCGATGAACGAATCCGTGCAGGAAAACATCAAAGGAATGCGGGTAGTAAAAGCGTATGTGAGAGAGGATTACGAATCGCAGAAATTTGCGCGTGTTTCCAACGATCTTGCGAAAGATTTTACGAAAGCCGAAAGAATTCTGGCGTTAAACTCTCCGATTATGCAGATATGCATTCAGGGTGCATTGCTGGCGCTTTGTTATTTCGGAGCGAGAAAAGGACTTAACGGCGGCGGGATAGATGCGTTCAGTCTTCAGAGTCTGACTACATATTCGTTCCAGATCCTTATGGCGTTGATGATGATTTCAATGGTTTTCGTAATGATAGTCATGTCGCTTGAGTCTGCGCGTCGTATAGTAGAGGTCTTGGATGAAAAGAGCGATTTGACAAATCCCGTACATCCTGTAACCGAGGTAAAAAACGGCGATATAGAATTTGACGGGGTGTCTTTCAAATATTCCGCCAATGCAGAAAAATTTGCGCTTGAAAACGTAAACCTCAAAATCGAATCTGGGCAGACTGTCGGCATACTGGGCGGAACCGGGTCAAGTAAAACGACTTTGGTTAATCTTATTTCGAGACTTTACGACGTGACCGAAGGTTGTGTAAAAGTCGGTGACGTAGATGTGAGAGATTACGATATGGAGACTCTTCGTAAATCGGTAGCGGTCGTGTTGCAGAAGAATATGCTTTTTCAGGGTACGATAAAAGAAAATTTGCGTTGGGGCAAAGAGAACGCTACCGATGAAGAGATAATTAACGCATGTAAACTTGCTCAGGCAGACGAGTTTATATCTCAATTCCCGAACGGATACGATACGATGATTGATCAAGGCGGGGCAAACGTTTCGGGAGGGCAAAAACAGAGACTTTGTATTGCGAGAGCGTTGCTTACGAACCCGAAGGTTATCATCCTCGACGACTCTACAAGCGCCGTCGATATGAAGACGGATGCTTTATTGCGCGATGCGTTCAGAAAGGCAATCCCGGATACAACCAAGATAATAATAGCGCAAAGGGTTGCCTCGGTAATGGATGCCGATAAGATTGTAATTATGAATAACGGCAAAATCGACGATGTCGGAACTCACGACGAATTGCTAGAACGCAGTGAGATTTACAGGGAAGTATATACTTCACAGAATAAGAACACTGCCGTTGACGGAGGTGGGTTATGAGTATGAATAAGGCTCACAGCGAAAGAATAAGGCCGGCGGGCGGATTTAAGGCAATCGGTCGCATTATCAAAATGCTCTTCAAAAATTATAAACTCATGCTGTTTGCCTTAATGGTTTCGCTTGTGGTCAGTGCGATAACCGGTTCGATAGCGGGAGTGTTTTTGCAGAATATATACACGCAGTTCGATAATGTTCTGAACAATTTGTCGACTGTCGATCAGGCTATGGTGCAAGTGACGAAAATCGTCATAACGATGATTTTCATTTATGCCGTCGGATGGATCGCTACAACGGTTTTAGGGCAGGTCGGAGCGGTTATAACACAGCGTTTCTTAAGAGACCTCAGAAACGAGGTGTTTGATAAAATGGAACGGTTGCCGATCAAATATTTCGATCGCAATGCCCACGGCGATATAATGAGCGTTTATACAAATGATATCGACGCTCTTCGTCAACTCGTGTCTCAAAGTTTGCCGCAATTATGTTCCACGATAGTCACGCTGGTAACATTGACGGTCGTAATGCTGTATTACAGCGTTTTGCTGTGGGCTATAGTCGTCATCGGTGTCGTTGCCATACTTTTTATAACGAAAGTCATCGGCGGTAAAAGTGCGAAGTACTTTATGGCTCAGCAACGTTCCGTCGGTTGCGTAGAAGGGTATATCGAAGAGATGATGAACGGGCAGAAGGTTGTAAAGGTTTTCTGTCACGAAGAAAAAGCGATTGAAAAATTCGACGCTCTTAACGGAGAACTTTACGATGTCTCAAACAAGGCGAACGGTTTTTCCAATATGCTGATGCCGATAATACATAATATCGGTAACATTATGTATGTTATTATCGCATTTATCGGTTGCGGAATATATATTTTTTCAAACGGAGCCGGCATCAACGTCGGTTTTGATGGGCTTATAAATCGCGGAACGTTCGTATATCCGCTCAGTATACCTGTAGTCGTGGCCTTTCTCGGTATGGCAAGGCAGTTTGCAAACCAGATGGGACAAATATCCAATCAGATAAATTCAGTCGTAATGGCTATGGCAGGGGCGAACAGGGTGTTTGCGCTTATCGACGAGACTCCCGAAGAGGATAATGGCTATGTAACGCTCGTCAATGCCGAATACGACGAAAACGGAAATCTTACGGAAAGCGAAAAACGAACCGGTTTATGGGCGTGGAAACATCCGCACTCGGCTGACGAAACCGTAACATATACCCTTTTAAGGGGCGATATAGTTATGGACGACGTCGATTTCGGATACGATAAGGATAAAATCGTTTTACACAATATAACGCTTTATGCAAAGCCCGGTCAGAAAGTCGCATTTGTCGGCGCGACCGGTGCCGGAAAAACGACGATAACGAATCTTCTCAACAGATTTTATGATATTGCCGACGGAAAGATCCGTTATGACGGTATAAATATAAATAAAATACGAAAAGGCGATTTACGTCGGTCGTTGGGTATAGTTCTTCAGGATACCAATTTGTTTACCGGCAGTGTAATGGATAATATTCGTTACGGGAAACTGGACGCAACGGACGAAGAGTGTGTGGCGGCGGCCAAACTCGCAGGAGCGGACGATTTTATAACCAGACTTCCCGAGGGCTATAATACCGAACTGTCAGGCAACGGAGCAAATCTTTCACAAGGACAAAGACAACTTATCGCTATAGCACGGGCTGCGGTCGCAGATCCGCCGGTAATGATACTCGATGAGGCAACGTCGTCGATTGATACGAGAACCGAGGCTATAGTTCAGCAAGGAATGGATAAACTTATGGAAGGCAGAACCGTTTTCGTCATCGCCCATAGACTGTCTACGGTAAGAAATTCCGACGTTATAATGGTTCTTGATCACGGCAGGATAATCGAACGCGGCAGCCATGATAAACTTATTGCCGAAAAGGGAGTATACTATCAGTTGTATACAGGTGCTTTTGAACTTGAATAAAAATATTTCAACCGTTTTGCGATAATTTCACACAAAACGGTTGAAATATTTTATAAATTCGGTTATAATTATAAATGAGTGCGGAATACCCGCAAAAGTATTGAACAGGAGTCGTTATGGACAATATAGAAAAAGGTTACGAATACGCGAAAGAATATTACGCAAAACTCGGCGTCGATGTCGATAAGGCCATGGAGATATGCGATAAAACGCCTATTTCCATTCACTGTTGGCAGGGTGATGACGTAAGAGGTTTTGAAAAGCGTCCCGACAACGGATTGTCGGGTGGTATACAGACTACGGGTAATTATCCCGGCAGTGCAAGAAATCCCGAGGAACTTCGAGCCGATCTCGATATGGTTCTTAAATATTTCCCCGGTGAAAAAAAGATAAATATCCATGCCAATTACGCCGAAACCGAAACGTTTGTCGACCGTGACGAGTTACAACCCGAACATTTCAAAAATTGGGCAGATTGGGCTGTCGAAAGAAAAATCGGTATCGATTTTAACCCCACATATTTTTCACATCCGCTTTCCGATAACGGTACGCTTTCGGCAAGAGACGAAAAAGTAAGAGAATTCTGGATTCGTCACGGTATAGCGTCCAGAAGAATAGGCGAATATTTCTATAAGCGTACAGGTAAAACGTGTGTCATCAATCACTGGACTCCGGACGGGGATAAGGAATTCCCGATAGACACTCTGTCTCCGAGACTTCGCCTTAAAGATTCATACGATCGGATTTTCGAGGCGACTAAAGACGTGAAAGGCGTTATGGACGGTATCGAATCCAAAGTCTTCGGTATAGGTCTCGAAAGTTATACCGTCGGATCGCATGAGTTCTGTATGGGATATGTAATGAGTAAGCACAGCGATCATATTATGCTTACGCTTGATTGCGGACACTATCATCCGACAGAAGTGGTTTCGGCTAAACTCGGTTCGGTTTACGCATTCGCGGATCACTGTCTGCTCCACGTTTCACGTCCTGTCAGATGGGATAGCGATCACGTTGTTTGCTATGACGACGAACTGAAGGCTATTATGGATGAACTCGTTCGTCTCGGCAAACTCGATGCGACGTATATTGCGACTGATTATTTCGATGCGTCTATAAATCGTATCGTCGCATGGCTCACAGGTCTTCGTAATGCCAGAAAGGCAATGCTTGCGTCTCTTCTTACGCCTGTTGCAGAACTCAAAAAATATGAGGCCGAAGGGGATAATTCGTCAAGACTTGCCGTGTCGCAACTCTATAAGACGGCTCCTGTCGGTGCGGTTTGGGATTATTACTGCGCGAAGAAGAATGTCGGAGTCGGTAAGGAATGGCTGGATGCGGTTAAAAAATACGAAAAGGAAACTCTTTCGTTAAGAAAATAATTCAGATTCGGAAAGCACGCGCGGGTTTAATCGCGCGTGCTTTTGCGAGAGTAAAAAGGAGAATAGATATGGTAAAAGTAGATATTATTTCAGGTTTTTTGGGCGCAGGGAAAACTACGCTTATCAAAAATTTATTCAAAAGCTCGATGAAAAACGAGAAAGTCGTTCTGATTGAAAACGAATTCGGAGAAATAGGTGTCGACGGAACGTTTCTAAAAGAAAGCGGAGTTGAAATCAAAGAAATCAATTCCGGATGCATTTGTTGTTCCCTTGTCGGCGACTTTTCTTCGTCTATGAAAGAGGTTGTCGATAAATTCAATCCGGACAGAATCATAATCGAACCTTCCGGCGTCGGCAGACTTTCCGATATTATAAAAGCGGTCGAAAAAGTCGACGAAGATTTGAAAATCAATATCGTTGCGACGGTGGTTGACGGCGGTAAATGTAAAATGTACCATAAAAATTTCGGCGAGTTCTATAACGATCAGATTGCTCAGGCAAAAACCGTTATAGTCTCTAAAACCGAGAACCTTTCCGAGACAAAAATCAATGACGCTCTTGCGATAATTCGTGAACTTAATCCCGACGTCACTGTAATTACGACACCGGTAAGCGAACTTGATCCCGAACAGGTTCTTGGTACTTTGCAATCCGATAAGAGAGGTTATGACGAACTTTTGAAAAGCTTACTCGATGAAGAAGAGCATGAGCATCACCATCATCATGACGACGATGACGAAGACGGACACGAACATTGCCATCATCATCACCACGATGACGATGACGAAGACGAACACGAGCATTGCCATCACCACGACGACGATGACGAAGACGAGCATTGCCATCACCACGACGACGATGACGAAGACGAGCATGAACATCACCATCACCACCACCATGCCGATGAGGTCTTTACAAGTTGGGGTGAAGAGACTGCGAAGGCATATTCTGAAGACGAATTGAACTCGATTCTTAAAACTCTGTGCGATGAAAATGCCGGTCTCGGTGTTATTTTGAGGGCTAAGGGATTTGTAAAGGCAAAAGATAACGAGAAATGGTATTATTTCGATCTTGTTGCCGGTGATTATGAAATAAGAATCGGTAATCCCGATGTTATAGGTAGAGTCTGCGTAATAGGCTCCAAGATAGACGAACATAAAATCAGCGATTTATTTTTCGGAGAGTAAGATGGCAAAAACGTTTCCCGCGGTTACAGTAAGCGGAATTTTAGAGAGCGGTAAAACTACTTTTATAAACGACTCTCTTAAAAACGGAGATTTCGGCGATTTGGGCAGGGTATTGATACTGGCAACCGAAGATGGAGAGATTGAGTTTAATCCTGCGTTTTTAGCTAAATATAATGCCGTATTTTATAGTTTTTCGAGTCCGGAAGAATTTACGGTAGAAAAAATAAACGAGTTGATAAAAGTAAACAAGCCGCATTGCCTTTTTATAGAGGAAAATGCGATGTGGGATTGGTCGGCGATAAAGCTTCCGCCGTATATAATCGTAGAACAGGCGTTTACGATAATCGATGCGACGACATTCAAAGTTTACTTCAATAACATGCGTCAAAAGTTTTCCGACATGTTACAAAAATCGACTATAGTGATAATGAATCGTGCCGAAGAAACTTCCGAAATGGCGGGATTTAAGCGCAATTTAAGGTTGATGAATAAAGATGCGTATATTATCGTGAACGACAAAAACGGAAAACAAATCAGTTTTGCCGAAGAGTTACCGTACAAAATTTCCGACGAGATGACGATAAAAGATGCCGATTTCGGAATCTTTTATATCGATACTTTCGACAATATGGCAAGATATAACGAAAAAATCGTCGAATTTAATTGTATGACGATGATTTCAAAACAATTGCCGAAAAATACTTTTGTTGCGGGAAGATTGGCGATGACTTGCTGTGCCAACGATATACAGTTGATAGGTCATCTTTGTTCGTATAGCGCAGAGCAGGCCAAGTATATCGAAAATAAAGGATGGGCGCATATTAAAGCCAAAGTGCATTATCTCGACGTCGGTGAGGATGAACCTCAACTCGTATTTGAACTTCTCGATATTAAAAAAATACCCGAAATCGCCGAGCCGGTCGTTTCGTTGACTCAATAATTTTACGTTAAAAACAAAAAGCGGCATAAGCCGCTTTTTGTATATTTAGTCAATAGGAATCAGTATTTCGATATGTCGCTCTTTATCCCATTTACCGCTCGGGCGCCAATGGAATACCGCTATTTCGGGTGCGTTTGAAAAAGTAACGTTATTAGCGATCAGCCATTCGTTGACAAAATTTTTACGCAATTTTTCATAGTCCGGAACAGGACGTTTTTTCTTTTCGGTTTTGAAAGAGACATATGTGTGTGCGGGTATGGTCAGTATTTCAAACTGCATTTTATCTATAAAATCCACACCCGTGACGTTTTCATTGAACAGGTCCGATATTGTCGGTTCGTCTAATTTGTAGGCAATATAACAGTCGTAACCGTCGTCGTCAACGTTATTTATAACTATATAGTCGGTGCTGTAATCGCAAGATGCGCCAAGCAGTAGCCATTGTTTTGCTCGCGTTGTCGTGACAAATAAGTTTTCCTGATTTTCGCGCTCTTTTCCGTATGGAATTCCTGTGAAACGTTTTTTGTATCCGACGAGTTTTATTGGAGGCAATTCTTTAATCTCGTATGTCAATTCGGAAGTTTCGGATAATTCGAGTTTGACGTTAAAGCGAGGCAGTGAGTTTAACACGCTGAAAGCGTTTACTTTTGACGGAGGAATTCCGTGAAAATTTTTGAATGCCCGCGAAAAACTTTCGGGTGTGTCATACCCGTATTTCAAAGCTGTATCGATTACTTTATTTGTTTTATTCTTAAGGTCGTTTCCCGCCAATGTCAATCTTCTTTTTCTGACATATTCGCCTATCGATATTCCGCAAACGAGTGAGAATGCTTTTTGGAGATTATAACGCGAAAAATATTCTTGTTTTTCAAGCGCTTTGTAATCTATTTTATCCGTAAGGTGATTTTCGAGGTGATCTATACAGTTTTGTATGTGATTGATCCAATTCATGGGTACATTATAGACGAATCCGAAAAATAAATCATGATAATGCGTGGCGTATTGCGGCAGATTACACTAATTTCATTTCAAATTCGTTAGTATGTTTGCTGCATATAAAATTATAAAGATCGTTTGCGAAAACGTCCTGTCTGAAACATTCTTCGGCGGCGCCGTCGAGTTTTATGACGTCGCTCTTTCTTGTTATGAGCGGATAAGAAGAAACGGAAGAAAGAGACGAAAGTAAATCGGTTTTATCTTTATTGACAGCCAGAACTTTAAGGTATAAATCCTGTGAAAGACTTTTTCTTACCGATTTTTCGGTTATACCCAGCATACATGAGGTAAGTATGCGTGACAATCTGGCGTAAGTGTAACGTTTGGTTTTTAATTTTTCTTTTAATTCGTTTGCGGATAAACAATTTTTTGCAAGAGCCTTTATCCTGTTTTCTAACCCTTCGCCGCAATCGAGTATTTTAGCAAGCTCGTTTTTAGGGGTCTTTATTACGGAGTAAAACAGCAGGTCGTCTGCCGTCGGAAGTTTTTCCGGTAAGTCGGGATAAACGAACGACGGAACGTAAGGTTTGATTTTTTTTAATTTTCCGTCCGCGATAGCTGTTCTTATGGCTAAAGCCGAAGGGCATTCATCGGTTAGTGTTACTTCGTTATATCCCGTTCCGTGTCTTATGATAGGGCATAACTCTATATCCGATTCCGAACCGATAACCGCTTTTGCGTATTCAACGCCGAGAATGTTATTAGGGGTTTTGAGTAATTCAAAATCAAGATTTTCTATATTCATTTTGCCTAAAGCGGCAATTTTCGCTCTTATTGGCGTTATTCCCGTTTTTAATTCGGCTTTATATAATTTTTTGAACTCTTTGCTTTCGTCTAAAAGGGCTTTAGCAGTTGAAATTAGTTTTTGTTTTTCTGCGCTTTCCGTGCCGAAACATAAAGTTTTTTTGCATTTGAATGCCGAAGCGAGTTTTACTCCGCCTTTTGCGAAAATTTCTGCGGGGGCAACGGCGAATGCGGTCGGCAGCTCGAATACTATGTCTGCGCCGGCTTTTATCGCATGTGCGGCGCGTGTGTATTTGTCCATAATTGCCGTTTCGCCGCGTTGTGTAAAGTTTCCGCTCATTATTATTGCAAGGCAATCGGGGGCGATATTTTTTCTGATATAATTAAGATGTTCGGCGTGTCCGTTGTGAAAAGGGTTATATTCGCATATGGCAAAACAAATTTTCATTTAATCGCTCCTTTCGTTTGATATTTCGTCTTTTTTGGTGTATAATGATTATCGATATATAATCATATTTTATACTAACGGGCAGAAAATTTCAAGCGTTTGAATGTTTTTGTTCGTCGTAAAGGAGTATTATGTCAAAAGTTTTAGACAATATCAAAAAAAGAGCCGCTGCGCTCGGCAAGACTATAGTTTTACCGGAGGGCGAAGATAATCGCGTCGTAAAGGCGGCAGCGGAATCTGTAAAAGAAGGCATAGCGAAAATAGTTTTACTCGGTAACGAAAATGAAATAAAAATAAATAATCCCGACGTCGATCTTGCCGGGGTTACGATAGTCGATCCGCTTAAATCCGATAAATTCGAGGCGTACGCCGATCTTCTTTACGACCTCCGCAAAGAAAAAGGCATGACACCCGAACTCGCGCGCGATACATTAAAGAAAGACTACACGATGTTCGGTGCGTTGATGTTGAAAGCGGGCGACGTTGACGGAATGGTTTCAGGCGCATGTCATTCCACCGCAAATACACTGCGCCCCGGATTGCAGGTTATAAAAACCGCCAAAGGCACCCCGATTGTGTCGGCTTACTTTTTGATGATAGCGCCCGAAGGTGGCAATAAATATTGCGAAGACGGGTGTTATATATACGCCGATGCAGGACTTAATCAGAACCCTACGTCGGAACAACTGGCTTATATTGCGCAGTCTTCGGCAAAAAGCGCGAAGGCGATTGCGGGGATCGAACCGAGAATAGCGTTTTTGTCGCACTCTACCAAAGGGTCGGCTAAACATGCCGATGTAGATAAAGTAGTTGCGGCTGTCGAAAAATTCCATGAGATAGAGCCAGACGCGCTTGCCGACGGAGAACTTCAGTTCGATGCTGCCATAGTGCCCGAAGTCGGCGCAAGCAAAGCGCCCGGCAGCAAAGTCGCAGGACATGCGAACGTTCTGATTTTCCCGGATCTCGATGCAGGTAATACAAACTATAAAAATACCGAAAGGCTTGGCGGTTTTCAGGCTGTCGGTCCTCTTTGCCAGGGGCTTGCAAAACCTATCAACGATCTTTCGAGAGGTTGTCATACCGAAGATGTCGTCGCCGCTGTCGCGATAACCGCTCTTCAGACGCAGATATAAAATATAATTATAAGAGGTTAAATAATGAAAGTTCTCGTAATCAATGCAGGCAGTTCTTCGCTAAAATATCAATTGATAGATATGACTACCGAGAAAGCAATAGCGAAAGGCGGTTGTGAAAGAATAGGGCTTGACGGTTCGTTTTGTAAGCATAAGGCTAACGGTAAAGAAACGATAATCAATGCGGCTATGCCGACGCACAAAGAGGCGATACAGGTCGTCCTTGACGCTTTGGTCGATAAAGATCACGGTGCTATAAAGTCGATGAAAGAAATAGACGCCGTCGGACACAGGATAGTCCATAGCGGAGAGGTGTTTAACGATTCCGTATTACTTACCGAAGACGTTATGAAAACTATCGAAAGCCTTTCCGAACTGGCGCCGTTACACCAACCGGCTAATATTATAGGCGTCAGAGCGTGTCAGGCGATTATGCCCGGTGTTCCGATGGTCGGCGTTTTCGATACGGCATTCCATCATACTATGCCGGAAAAGGCGTATATATACGGAATTCCTTATGAGGCTTATACCGACTTTAAGATAAGAAGATACGGTTTCCATGGTACAAGTCATAGATTTGTCTCGGCAGAGGCGGCAAAATATCTCGGCAGAGAGAACGACCCGAATTTCAAAGTCATTACAATGCACCTTGGCAACGGCTCTTCGATTACAGCTGTTAAAGGCGGTAAGAGTGTAGATACGTCTATGAGTTTCACACCGCTCGGCGGCGTGCCGATGGGTACCAGGTCGGGCGATCTCGATCCGGCAATCGTTGAATTTTTATCCGGTAAGTACAATATGACTATGGCAGAAACTATGAACTACCTTAACAAAAAGTCCGGCGTAATGGGGCTCAGCGGTGTGTCTTCCGATTTCAGAGATCTGACGGCTGCCGCAAAAGAGGGTAATCATAGAGCCGCGCTTGCACTCGACGTGTTTGAATACAGTTGTAAAAAATATCTCGGTGCGTATGCGGCTGCGCTCGGCGGAGTTGACTGTGTCGTATTTACTGCCGGTATAGGTGAGCATGTTTACGATGTAAGAAGACGAATATGCGAAGATATGGAATATATGGGACTTAAAATCGACGTTAAGAAGAACGACGAAGTCGGCGACGGTATATGTGATATTTCTGCCGAAGATTCTAAAGTAAAAGTGCTTGTTATTCCGACCAACGAAGAACTTGTAATTGCAAGAGATACCGAAAGACTGGCAAAATAATTATAAATTATAAATCAAAAATCTATTTGATGCTATAAAAATATTGACATTACAGAAAAAATAATGTAAAATTAAAAGGCTTTATGGTTATCGACGTAAAGAAACTTAAATACAGCGGTAAAGACGTTTGTTCTTTTCATTTTGAATACGACGCTGATGATTCGGCTATTACTTTACCTGACGCCGTATATTCGGCTCCCGTTTCGGTTACGGGCACGCTTACGCTTGGCGGTAATGCGGTGTTTGTCGAAGGGGAAATCGAATATTCTTTGAATGCGAAATGTTCGCGTTGCTTAGATGACGTTATTTTCCATAATATAGTAGAATTTGACGAGAGATATTCGGAAGATAAAACCGATGACGATGCATATTTGTATGCAAAGGGTTTAGTCGATTTGACTGATATGGTAAATGAAAAGCTGTTATTATCTTTTCCGTATTCGGTTCTTTGCAAAGAAGGCTGTAAAGGTATTTGTCCCGGTTGCGGTGTAAATCTCAACCGTGAAGAATGTAAATGTAAAACTTAACTGAGAAGAGAGGTATATAAAGATGGCAGTTCCTAAACATAAGGTATCCAAACAGAGAGGAAACAAGAGATTTGCAAGCAATTATAAGGCTAAGATGCCCACGTTGGCAGAATGCCCGAATTGTCACGAGCTTAAAGCGTCGCATCAGGTTTGTCCTAAGTGCGGATATTACGACGGTAAACTCGTAGTCGATAAAGAAGAAAAGAAAGCCGACTGATATTAAACATTGAGTCGAGGGCGGATAGCGGTGCTATTCGCCTTATTTTCGTATCGGCGAATAATAGAATTTATTTAACAGATTAACGGCGAATTTAATTTTATAGAAATTAAAAATAAAATGAGAATAATTCCTAAAAATACTTGACATATCATTTTAGATGTGTTAAAATGCATACAGTCGGAAGACGAAAAAATTACGGAGGAAACTCTATATGAAAAAATTTGTTTGTCCTATTTGCGGTTATGTTCACGAGGGAGATTCTGCTCCCGAGTTTTGTCCTGTTTGTAAATGCCCCGGTTCAAAATTCACCGTGCAGGAAGAAGGGCTTAGTTGGGCAGCCGAACATGTTTTAGGCGTGGCTAAAGATGTCGATGAAGAAATTAAAAAGGGATTAAGAATGAACTTTGAAGGCGAGTGCAGCGAAGTCGGTATGTATCTTGCCATGGCGAGAGTCGCTTATAGAGAAGGTTATCCCGAAGTCGGGGCATATTATGAAAAGGCTGCGTGGGAAGAGGCCGAACATGCGGCAAAATTTGCCGAAATGTTAGGTGAAGTCGTTACCGATTCCACTAAGAAAAATCTCGAGTTGAGAGTTGCGGCTGAAAACGGCGCAACCGCCGGGAAGGTTGAACTTGCGAAACTCGCGAAACAACAAAACCTCGATGCAATTCATGACACAGTCCATGAAATGGCACGCGACGAGGCGCGCCACGGCAGAGCGTTCAAAGGCTTGCTCGACAGATATTTTAAGTAAAATCTATATAAATTTTATCAAAAAAAAGTCCGAAAATATTTTCGGACTTTTTTTGATGTTCATTATAAATTACAGCACTTCTTTGACCTTCGATACAACGTTTTCGACCGTGAAACCGAATTTATTAAGTAAATCGGAGAAAGGAGCGGATGCGCCGAAAGTTGTCATGCCGATGACTTTACCGTCTAATCCGACATATTTATACCAGCAATCGGGGGTTCCTGCTTCGATTGCAACTCGCGCTCTTACGGCATTTGGTAAGACGGTCTCTTTATACTCCTTAGATTGTTTGTCGAAAAGTTCCATGCAAGGAACAGAGACGACCCTGACGTCTATTCCTTCGTCTTTAAGTGCGATTTTAGATTTCATAGCCAACTCAACTTCAGAGCCGCTGGCAAGTAAAATTGCATCGGGTGTGGATTTTTCGCTGTCGGACAAAATATATGCTCCTCGTAAAGCATTGATTCCGGACGTTTCGTATTGGGGCAGGTTTTGCCTTGTAAGAACCAGACAGGTGGGACCTTCGCCCGTAAGGGCGGCTATCCAACCGTAAGCGGTTTCTTTTCCGTCTGCAGGACGGAATACCTTCATATCGGGAACGGCCCTTAATCCGGCAAGTTGTTCTACGGGCTGATGAGTCGGTCCGTCTTCGCCTACGCCGATCGAATCGTGCGTCAGAATGTACGTTACGTTTCTCTTCATTAAGGCTGAAAGGCGCATTGCGTTTTTCATATAATCGGAGAAGATAAAGAACGTTGCACAATAGGGGATGATGCCGCCATGTAAACTCATACCGTTGCATATAGCCGACATTGCATGTTCGCGTATACCGAAATGCATATTAACGCCGGTTCTGTCGGTTGCTGAATAATCGCCTTTAGATTTCATATAAGATTTATTCGACGGGGCAAGATCGGCACTGCCGCCCATCAGATTCGGTAATCTATCGGCAAGTAAATTCAAAACTTTTCCGCTTGTATTGCGGGTTGCGTCGGGTTTGTCGAACTCGAAAAGCTTTTCGTCATGGATAAGATCGGGTAATTTCCCGCTCATATAATTTTCATAGCGCGTAGCAAGTTCGGGATAAACCTTTTTATATTCGGCAAAAAGCGAAAGCCATTCGTTTTCTATTTTTTTACCGTTTTCTTTATATACGGAAAGTTTATTTTTAACCTCTTCGGGTACCGTAAACGGGGGATAGTTATAGTTGAGATTTTTACGCAAGCCGTTTATTCCGTCTGCGCCTAACGGAGCGCCGTGTGTTGCTTCGCTGCCGGCTTTAGGCGAACCGTATCCGATAATTGTGCGGATAATTATTAACGAAGGTTTTTCTGTTTCTTTTTTTGCCTCGGTTATTGCGTCGGCTATTTGTGTCATATCGTTTCCGTCGGAGACATAAAGAACTTGCCAGCCCTGAGCCTCATGCCGCTTACCGACGTCCTCCGTAAACGCGCTGTCGGTATCTCCCTCAATGGTTATATTATTTTTATCATATAAGACTATGAGTTTTCCGAGTTTGAGAGTACCGGCGAGAGATGCTGCCTCGTATTCGATTCCCTCCATCATACAGCCGTCGCCGCATAAAGCGTAAGTGTAGTGATCGACTATCGGAAACCCGTCGCGGTTGAATTCGGCTGCGAGGTGAGATTCTGCAATCGCCATACCTACGGCATTGGCTATTCCCTGACCGAGAGGACCGGTCGTGGTTTCTATTCCGGGAGTGTGTCCGTATTCGGGGTGTCCCGGGGTTTTAGAATCGAGTTGGCGAAAATTTTTCAGGTCATCCATCGAAACGTCGTAACCGAACAGGTGCAAGAGCGCATAATTGAGCATTGAACCGTGTCCGGCAGAAAGTATAAATCTGTCTCGGTTATCGAATTTCGGATTGCTCGGGTTGAATTTCAGAAATTTTGAAAAAAGAGTGTATGCGATAGGTGCGCTGCCGAGCGGTAAACCCGGATGTCCGGATTTTGCCTTTTCGATAGATTCGGCGCATAAGACCCTGATTGTGTTTACGGCGAGAATATTCGTGTCCATATTTTACTCCTATCATCTTATTATGATATTATAATGCCGAATGCGGCATGATTTTATAAAAATAATATAAAAAGGGGTCGCCGTAGCGACAACCCCTTAACAAGCGAATACAATTATTTCTTTAATGCGTTGATTCTTTTCTGAAGACCCGACTTTTTGTTCGCAGCGGTATTTTTATGATAAACACCTTTCGCGACGGATGCGTCGATGACGGACGCGGTTGCGGGGTAGAGTTTTACCGCCTCTTCGTAATTGCCGGCGTCGATAACGGCGTTAAGGTTTTTGATAGCGGTTTTTACTTCCGATTTATTGTTTTTATTTACGGAATTTTTCTTTTCGTTGACGAGTACGCGCTTTTTCGCGGATTTAATGTTGGGCACTTTATTTACTCCTTTAATATGTTTAATTTCAAAGTCTTATATATTTTAACATAAAAACAATCGGTTGGCAAGAATATTTGAGCGATTTAAGGAAATAATATTTAATATTTTTTCTTTCGGATGAAAATATGGTATTAAGATGTGATTTGGCGGTCGACTCTGTCGGCGGTAAGAAAAATAAGAACATAAAAAGGAGAATTACGGAAGGCAGATTCGGAACTGTCATGGAAGATATAACGCTGTTGTCGGATATGGGTGACGTTTATGCCGGAAGATATATCACGCTTACGCGCAAAGATGTATATCCGTCCTGTTCGGAAGAAAAGAAATATTTTATCCGAGCCTTAGGTAAAGCCGTGAAAGATCTGATCTCCGATAAAAATAATTTACCGCAGTGCGTTATGATTATAGGTCTGGGTAACGGAATGATGACTTCGGATGCGTTGGGGAAGAGCGTGACGGAAAAGACTGTGCCGACCAGAGGAAGAATTTCCGTCAAAACCGAAGTGTGTTGTTTTCCTGTCGGAGTCGGAGGCGTTACGGGCATAGAAAGTTCGGAGGTGATTCGCGGACTGCTGAATACTGTTCGTCCAGATCTTCTGATATGTGTGGACGCATTGTGTGCAGTCGACCCAAAACGTCTCGGCGTATCATATCAAATAACCGACACGGGAATTGCGGCAGGTAGCGGTGCGGGGTGCGGTAAAGGAATAAGAATCGATAGAAACTTTGCTGGTATTCCCGTCGTGGCGATAGGCGTGCCGTTTGTCGTATCCGCAAGGCGTCTTGTCGAAACGGTTACCAAAGATAAAAACAAGATAAACGAATTGTTTGCCGATGAAGATTTATTTGTTGCCCCGCGTGACGCCGATGCGATTTTAGACGAAACCAGCGATGTAATCGCGGCTGCATTGAATTTAATTTTTTCTGCGGAATAAATTCTTGCGGCGCGGCATAGCGTAAAATATATGGATAACAGATGTGTGGCGTTTTGCGACAGCGGGGTCGGCGGATTAGAATTATTGAAAAGAGTGGCATCTGCATTCCCGGATGAAAATTTCGTATATCTTGCAGATTCCGATAATCTTCCTTACGGCAATAAGAGTGAAGACGAAATGCGTATTATCGCAGATTCTGTGATAAACAAACTGCTATCGTTCGCACCTAAACTTATAGTGACGGCGTGTAATACTCTGTCCGTGACTTTGAATGACGAAAAGAGAGATCGCGGCGTAAAAATTATCGGAGTATTGCCTCGGGGCGGCGTCGGGCGAGGATATGTTTTTTGTACTCCGCGTACGGCAACCTGTAAATATGTGAGGACTCTAACGGCAACGGGAGCGTATGTCGCAGGAATCGACGGGTTGGCAGGAGAGATAGAATATGATGTGCTAAATCATAAAATCGTCGATGTTAAGCATTATTTTGACGGTTATGATACTGCGGTCGATTATGTGTCGCTCGGATGTACGCATTACGGTCTGGTGCGTAGCGAAATACATAAAATTTTTCCCGATTCTGCAATAATAGACGGCATAGACGAAACCGAAAAACAAATCGTGTCTTTTTTGCGTGACCACCCATGCGAAAGAGATAAAGGCGAAGTCTGTTTTTTAGGAAAAAAAAGACGTAAAATTCAAGATTATTACTTAAATTTTTTATAGAATTTCAACGAGATTCGATATTGTTTGAATCTCGTTATTTTTTATGTTAATGGTTATACGGTCAAAATTTTTCCAAAAAAAATCATAAAAATGGTTAAAAGTGGTTGACAGTGGTCGATGAAAAATATATAATAAACTTACAAACTTTCAAAAAGGAGGTCTCGATATGTTTTCCGGCGAACAAACGCATCAACTGGACGCTAAAAACAGAATAAGAATTCCGTCGCAATTCAAATTGCCGACGAACGAAGACCTCGTTTTTTGTAAGGGTACTACACAGTGTATATACGTTATGCCTAAAAGTGCGGTCGATAAAATGAGCGAAGAATTTTACAATCTTTCGCTTTTCGACGAAGAGGCGCAAGAGGCTTTTTCGGAGTATATGTCAGGTTTTTATACGATAGAACCGGATGCTCAGGGCAGATATCTTCTTCCTCAGGCACTCAGGGAATATGCCGGCATAAGTAAAAACGTGATTACCGTCGGTGTATTCAATCGTCTTGAAATCTGGAGCGAAGAGGTCAAACAGGAAAGGCGTAAAGCTAAATCTTTTGCCGACAATATCAAGATATTGCAATCGAAGGTGGGCAAATGAAATTTTCGCACGTTCCTGTAATGCTTGACGAATGCATTCAGGCGCTACGCGTTAAAAGCGGCGGTAAATATTTTGACGGAACTCTCGGCGGCGCAGGTCATAGCAAAGAAATATTGAAACGAATCGGTGACGACGGATTGCTTGTCGCAACCGATCGCGATGAAGAGGCTGTGTCGAATGCCGAAGAACTTGTTGAAGAATACCGCGGCAGATTTATTGTTTATAACGATAATTTCAAAAACTTCAATCACATAAAGCAAGAGTCCGGCGTTGACGCGTTTGACGGAGCTCTTTTGGATCTCGGGGTAAGCAGTTATCAACTCGATAACAGATCTCGCGGTTTTTCCTATCTTTCATCTGATACCGAACTCGATATGAGAATGGACAAGAGTCAGGTTTTAAGTGCGGAAGACGTGGTAAACGAGTATTCCCCCGAGAAACTCAGATATATCATCGAAACTTACGGCGAAGAAAAATTTGCCAGAAAAATAGTCGAAAATATCTGTGCGAGAAGATCGACGAAACGAATCGTGACGACAGGCGAGCTTGTTGAGATTATAGATAAAAGCATACCGTACAAATTCAAACAAAACGGACATCCTGCAAAAAAAACTTTTCAGGCAATAAGGATAGAAGTAAACGAAGAACTCGATGGTTTGGGACAAGCGGTAAAAGATATAATAAGAGGATTGAAAAGCGGAGGCAGGATAGCGATACTTACTTTCCATTCGCTTGAAGACAGAATAGTCAAACAGACTTTTAAGGATCTTGAAACCGACTGTATATGCGATAAAAGATTTCCCGTATGCGTATGCGGTAAAAAGAAAGAAATTGAAATAATAACGAAAAAACCGATAGAGGCAAGCGAAGAGGAACTCGAACTCAATTCAAGATCGAGGTCGGCGAAACTTCGTATAGCCGAAAAAATCTGAACGGGGATATAATAAAATCAAAGGAGACGGAATATGTATAATAACGGTCATACCGCTTATAACAACGACAGAAACGTGAGTCTTGCAGAGAGAGAGCAAGCCGACGCGATAAAGAGCAATCTTGATAAAATACTCCATTACGAACGCTATCGTAATAACGCCGATACGCCTGTCGGGTCGGTTGCCCCGGTCGAACGCGAACAGCGTGAAACCGTTTCTACCTTAAAAAATTCCGCTCCGGAGAGCGTTAACTATCGCGAAGAGGAAGTAAATGATGATTTGCGCCCGTCGTCGACGACTATGCAGTTCGGTACGAGTGAGGATAATGATGTTTACGAGGATCTTGCATACGACAAAAAGAGTGAAAAAGAGGAATTCAGACTCAGCAGCAAAGGCAAGATTTTAATAGCGGTTTATTCGATTGTCGTTGCGATAATTCTGTCGCTTATAGTTATCAATTCCAGAATGTTGAAGTCGTTGGATCAGTCGATCTCGTCATACGGTTCGAGAATAGACGATCTCAATGCCGAGTATACGCGTATCAGCACAGAATACGACAGCATCATGGAAAATGAAGAAGAAATCGGGAAATGGGCTGCGGATCACGGAATGGAGTACGGTAAAGCGGCTTAAGTTACGAGGTAACGCAACATATATAAATTCAGTTTTAATATTATACGAAAGAGGTTATTCGCTTATCTGAGCGCAATAACCTTTCTTTTTTTATTTGTTATCGCAAGGGTGTTTTACATTCAGATTGTACAGGGACGGGATTTGCAATCCAAAGCCGTCGATCAATGGACCCGTGAACTGCCGGTGGCGGCTACGCGTGGCATTATCGTTGATCGAAACGGGGTAATACTTACGGATAATTCCGAATCATACGCGGTTTATGTACGATGCAGGCTGCTTGGCGACGTAAAGCGGACGGCGGAGATTCTTGCGGAGACTCTTGATATGGATGCCGTTGCATTGGAGAATAAAATACATACGCATGCCACTTCCGAAATTACGATAAAAAAGCGAGTCGATAAGGCGAGTATAGCAAAACTTGAAGAATATAATTTACCCGGGGTTTATTTTACAACCGACGGAGAAAGAATTTATCCGTACGGAAATGCCCTTTGTCAGATTCTCGGTTATACTTCTGTTGACGGAGCAGGACAGGCGGGGCTGGAACTTCGTTACGACGAATATCTTAAAGGTTATAACGGGGAAATTCTTTATGAGGCAGATCTTACCGGCGTAGATATAAACGGGAAATCCGCAAGGTATATCCGCGCTACGGACGGACTTAATCTGAAACTGACTATAGATTATGAAATTCAGCGGATTTGCGACGCGGTAACGATGGCAGCTTATGCAGAATATTCTCCAAAGAGCGTTTCTACGATCGTGCTCGATCCGTCGAACGGACAAATTCTGGCAATCAGCTCAAACCCCTCTTATGACCTGAATCGGGTGCCGAGAAACGATCCGGAAACTTTGAATAATGCCGGGAGATGCTCATTGATCGTCGATTCGTATGAACCCGGTTCGACGTTCAAAGTTTTAACTGCGGCAGCGAATATAGAAGAGTATCTGAAAGGGAATCCGTCGGCATTTTCTCCTACGCATGTTTTCAATTCGTCGAGGTATCGTTTTGTCGACGGTAAAAAGATTAAGTGCTGGAGTAATCATGCGAACGGCAAACATTCAAATGAAAATCTTGCAATGGCGTTAAACAACAGTTGTAACCCGTGTTTCGTAGATATAGGTTTATCGCTGGGAAAGGCAAAAATGTATGAATATATCGAAAAGTTCGGTTACGGAAAAACTACGGGTATAGATTTTAACGGAGAAACTCCGGGGATGTTGGTGCCGGAAAGTGCCGTGACGAACGGTGACATTGCCAGAATATCTTTCGGACAGACTATAGCCGTTACGCCGTTACAACTGGCATGCGCGACAGCGGCTGCCGTAAACGGCGGTACCTATTACGAGCCGTATTTTGTAAAAGAGATTTACGATAACTATGGGAATATAGCCGAGATTATAAATCCGAAGGCGAAAGGCAGAACAATAAGCGAAGAGGCGTCTCGTATACTTGCAGGTTATCTTGAAGGCGTAGTGAGAGACGGCAGCGGTAAACAGGCGTATATCGAAGGGTATCGCGTCGGAGGGAAAACGGGTACGGCGCAGAAATTTGAAAACGGAGTTTTATCCGTCGGGAAAAACGTAATGAGTTTTGTCGGGTTTTTCCCTGCCGATAATCCGAAATATCTTGCGCTTGCCGTCGTCGATGAACCGGTAGGGGGTCAATACGGTTCGACCGTAGCCGCGCCGATAGTCAAACATATTTTTGAAGGCATTATCGAATGCAAAAATATCAAGCCGTATGTATAGGTGAAATATGAGAACGGAAGAATTGCTTAAAAATGTAGAGATCGTTAAAGTAATCGGTACGATGCCGCTTAACGTCGAAAGCGTTGTCGATGACTCGAGAAAGTCGGGTAAAGACAGTCTGTTTTTTTGCGTAAAAGGCAATAATGAAGATGGCGAGAAGTTTATCGGTGAGGCGATCGCGCGAGGAACAACGATTATCGTCGGAGAAAAACCTTCCGGGTGCAATGTATGTTTTGTCGTGGTAAAAGACATTAGAGATGCGATGGCAAAAATTTGCGCGGAGTTTTACGGAAATCCGCAAGATAAATTAAAAATATTCGGTGTAGTCGGAACAAACGGTAAGACTTCCGTTTGTCATATTTTATCGCAAATATTTGCGGTTGCCGGTAAAAATACAGGTATTATCGGTACTTTAGGCATTACTTCCGGAAATGAGACGAAAGATACCGGTCTGACATCGCCGGGTACTGTGTTATTATACTCGACGCTTGCCGATTTCGTAAAAAACGGAACGGAGTGTTTATTTATGGAAGTGTCTGCGCATGCGATAGCGCAAAAACGTGTAGGCGGAATATTTTTTGAATGCCTTATATTCACAAATTGTACCGAAGATCATTTGGATTACTTCGGGAATATGGAGAAATATTCTAGTGTTAAGCGTAGTATTTTCAAAAAACATAACTGTAAATATGCCATAGTGAATGTCGACGATCCTACAGGAAGAGAAATTCTTTGTGAAAGTGATGCGGAAACTCTGACATACGGAATAGACAATCCTGCCGACGTGTTCGCGATAGATATAGCCGAAAGCGAACGCGGTATAAGTTATATAATTAACTTATTCGATGCCATATACGATGTGGACAGCCCTCTTTTAGGCGAGTGTAATGTATATAATACGCTTGCCGCGGCGGCATGTGCCGCGGCGTGCGGAATCAGAATTCACAAAATCGCGCTTGCGCTGAAACATATTAAAGCCGTAAAGGGCAGAGCGGAGTTTGTCTGTTCGGTTAACGGAGCAAACGTTTACATTGACTATGCACATACGCCCGACGGTTTGAAACGAACGCTGACATCGTTCAGAAAGGTTTGTGACGGCAAATTGTATTGCCTGTTCGGGTGTGGCGGAAATAGGGAAAAAGAGAAACGGTCCGTAATGGGAGCGATCTCGGCGTCTTTAAGTGATTTTACGGTAATAACTACGGACAATCCCAGATTTGAAGACCCGTGTGCCATTATTTCGGAAATCGAAAGCGGTGTGCGAAAAATAAGCAGAGATTATATTACGATAGAAGACAGAAAGGAGGCAATCGGATACGCGATGGCGAAATTAAAAAAAAGCGACATATTGATTGTCGCGGGGAAAGGCGCAGAAACATATCAGGATGTTTTGGGCGTGAAAAGAGATTTTTCGGATGCCGATGTAATTGCCGAAGTCGCCGCGACGTTCGACGGGCAGGACGATAAGTGAAAAAATATCTTATATCTGTGGGTTTGTCCGCGATAATATCCGTTATTGTCGGATTTTTGATTATACCTTTATTGAAGAAATTAAAATTTGGGCAAAGCATATTATCCTATGTGTCCGAACACGATTATAAAAGCGGAACTCCGACTGTCGGCGGCATAATATTCGCAACGTCATGCCTGATCATGTATTATATATGCCGGACAAGCGAGAACAGGTTATCTTCGGTATGCGTTGCAGTGTTTCTGGCTTATATGGCAGTCGGATTTATAGACGACTTTATTAAAATTAAATTAAAGCGGAACGAAGGATTAAACCCGATTCAGAAAACTCTGTTTGAAATTGTTATAGCATTAGTTGTTTCTGTATTTGCTTATACCAGAGGACTTACGAAAATAAATATACCTTTTACCAAAATTACGGTTGACATCGGGTGGTGGTATATTCCGCTGTGCGCGTTTGTGTTTATAGCGGCGACAAACAGCGTTAATCTGACCGACGGGCTCGACGGGTTGGCGGCAGGTGTGACCTATGTTTATATGCTGTCATTTGCCGTGCTTTTGGCGTTGCAGCTAAAAACGGAAAAC
>USHO01000002.1 GCA_900554485.1 uncultured Eubacteriales bacterium | reverse complement strand
GTAACGATTACCGTATACGCATTGTTTTCGCCGATAGAGGGCGGCGACCCGTCGCAGAGCGAGGACGGAGACCCGTCCGACGGCGACAGCGAAGAAGACGCCCCGAGCGACGGTCAGCCTTCCGACAGCGATTCGAAAGACGATAAAAGCGATAAGGATCCCGACAAAGATCAGAACCCGTCCGACGAAGACGGCGACCCGAGCAAGCCCGACAAGGACGGCAACAAGGTCATCGACGGAGATCAGAACTACAGCGACAGAATTCAAGAGTACATCGATATGTATGAAGAACTCAAAGCGAATGGCACGGACATTCCGCTTTGGTTGCAGGAACTTATCGACAACTATTACGATTCGCTTAAATAAAAGTTATGTTTTTGTCGCCCGTACGACGGGCGACGGAGCGTAACGACAAAAAACAAGACAAACCACGCGGAGGACAGTATGGTAACAGAAGAGAATTTAACTCAATTCAGCAAACAGTGCGAAGACATTTTCAAACAGATAAGACGCGACGTAATCGGTCAGAACGAAGTAGTCGAAGGTACTATCATCGCGATGATAGCGGGCGGCAACGTACTTCTTGAAGGCGTACCCGGCGTAGGCAAGACGAGACTTGTAAGAACGCTCGGCAGAGTATTCGATCTGCCGTTTTCGCGTATACAGTTCACGCCCGACCTCATGCCGGCGGACGTTACGGGTACAAATATAATCGTCAAGGACGAAAACGGCAATTCGACGTTCCGGTTCCAGCCCGGTCCCGTGTTCAGCAACATAATACTTGCGGACGAAATCAACCGTGCCACGCCGAAGACGCAGTCGGCATTGCTCGAGGCGATGCAGGAACACACCGTCACCGTTATGGGCGTATCCAGAAAGATGAAAGAACCTTTCTTCGTGCTTGCGACGCAGAACCCCGTCGAGCAGGACGGTACTTACCCGCTGCCCGAGGCGCAGATGGACAGGTTTATGTTCAAACTCATCGTCCCGAATCCGTCGCTCGACGAACTGATGGGCATAGTCAACATGACGCAGAAGACAATGGCGGAAGTATCCGAGGCGGCGTGCAGCGGTGAACAGTTGCTTAAAATGCGCGAGACCGCAAATCAGATACCCGTCGCAGAGGAAGTCATGCGTTATGCCATGATACTCTGTTCGGCGACCCATGCCGACGGCGAATGCGCATCCGAGGCGGCTAAAAAGTACGTTCGTCTGGGTGCAAGCCCGCGAGCGGGTCAGGCGCTTATATCCGCGGCTAAGGTCAAGGCGTTGATGGCGGGCAGATACAACGTATCGTATTCCGACCTCAACGAACTCGCTTACCCCGTACTCCGTCACCGTATGAAACTCAACTTCGAGGCGGTCGCGGAAAGAGTTTCGCCCGACGACATTATTAGAATGATAGTCAAAGAAGTCTCCGAAAAATACGGCGGAGGCGCGAAAAAAGAAGACAAACAGGAAACTGAACCCAAGAAGAAAGGCAGATTCGGTAAATAAAAATGAAAAACCCATATCTCAACAACGAGTTTTTCAGTCGGTTGGAGACCACCGCGCTCAATCTGCGCGCCGATCTCGCGGGGTTTTTCGGTGGTAAACACCTTGTAAAGACCTACGGGCAGACCGTCGAATTCGCCGATTACAGAGAGTATATGCTCGGCGACGACATACGTCGCATAGACTGGAACTTATACAGCCGTTTCGAGAAGTACTTTCTTAAACTCTTTACCGACGAAAGACAGATGCATACGCGGATTTTTCTCGATTGTTCCGCCTCGATGGGTAAGGACAACCCCGAAAAAGCCGCTTACGCGACGGGTTTTGCCGCCGCGCTCGGGTTTTTATCCGTGCATAACATGGACAGGCTGTCGATAAGGCTGATAAAAGGCGACAGGGCGATAAACCCGTTCGGCACGATAGTAGGTAAAAACTCGTTTTACCGTGCCGTCGGCGAATTGGAAAACATCACTTTCGACGGAGACGTCGATCTCGAAAAAGCGATCGTCGGTTGCGACGATCAGGGGCAGAACGACGGGCTTACCGTCATCATCTCCGACTTTTTCACCGACAGCGACTGGCGCAAAGCCGTCGATTACCTTTGCTATAAGAAACGTCAGGTAATTCTGGCGCAGGTGCTTTCGCCCGAAGATATAGACCCTACCTATACCGGCAGGGTAACGTTGATCGATTCCGAATCGGAAGACATTGCGGACGAAAGAAACATGAGGATAAACGTAACCCGAGGAATGCAGAACGCTTACGAACAGGCTTTATACGACTATATCGCCGAAATACGCGCGTTTTGCGTAACCCGCGACGTGGGCGTTGCGACGATTAAGTGTAACGAGCCGATCGAACGCGCGGTATTCGGACAACTGATGAATTTAGGTATAACGGAATGAATTTATTACTACCTTTAGGGCTGCTGGCTCTTCTGAGTCTGGTCGTTTTGCTGATTATATATCTGCTTAAACCGAACTACCAGCAAAAGATGATATCCAGTACGTTCGTCTGGAAACTCAGCCTTAAATACAGAAAGAGAAAAATACCCGTCAGTAAACTGCGGAACATACTGCTTTTGCTTTGTCAGGTACTCGTGCTTACGCTGGCGGCGTTCATCATCGCCAAACCCGCGAAGGTATACGAGAGGAACGAAACCGACGGCGAGCAGATAGTCATTGTCGATGCGTCGGCGAGCATGCGCGCGCAAAAGGACGGCGAAAGTCGTTTCGACAGGGCTGTTTCGCAGATTAAGGATTTTACCGACGAAGTATTCGCGAACGGCGGAACGGTTACGCTGATCGTTGCGGGACCCGAGGCGAAAACCGTCGTCGCAAGGGAGACCGATGCGGCGGCGTTCGATACGGCTCTCGGCGATATAGAATGTTCTTACGGGACGGCGGACGTGGACGGCGCGATGAAACTCGCCGAAAACGTACTCGACGCGAACCCCGACGCCGCAATATCGTTTTACACGGCGACGAAGTATAAAAACAAGGGTAAATCGGTTGAAATTAAAGACGTTTCAGCCGAGGGCGAGTGGAACGCCGCAATCCTCGACGCGACGGCGGAACTCATCGAAAACAGATATACGCTTACCGTAAAAATCGCAAGTTACTGCGCGGACGCCGAACTTATGGCGCGCGTGACGGTTTACGGCGCGGACGGCAAAGATCAGCCGCTCGAACTGCCCGAAAAACCTATGGATTTCACCAACGAGACGAAGACGCTGGTCTACACGAACGTAAACCGCGGCTACGGAGAGAATTCCGAGGCGATAATACTTACAGACGACTATAAATTTTCGTCTTACGACCGTATATTTATACAACTTGTCGACAACGCCGGTAACCCGATCGACGATTCGATTGCCTCCGACGACGAATTTTACGTCTACGGCGGAACGATGCCGAAAATCAAAGTACAGTATGCCAGCAGTCTGTCGAACGACTTCTTTATTCAGGCTCTCGACGCCATAAGCGGCGCATTCAGAAAGAAAGGGCTGGATATAGATTATAAAGTCGTGCGCGAGGGCAAGACCGCCGCGACGGAAGGTTTCGACGTGTATCTGTACGAACACAAGATGCCCGAACTTCTGCCGAAAGACGGAATAGTGTTCATGCTCGACCCCGACAGGTCGGTCGATGCGGGTTTCACGCTCGGCGCGAAACGTACCATAAGGAACTGGGAGGGCGACGGTGAATCGCTCGCGTTGGGTATGGTACACCCGGTGACGAACTACGTCAACGTCAGCGAGATTAAACTCAGCGAATACATTTACGTCGACGAGGCGTCGCTCGACGGTTACGACACGATAATGTATTATCAGAGTAATCCCGTAGTATTTCTTAAAAACACCGCCGAGACGAAAATAGTCGTCATGGCGTTCAATATCAACAAATCGAACTTAGGTATAAGCCCGTTCTTCTCGGTGCTTATGTATAACTTCTTCGATTACTTCCTGCCGAAGACCTTCGATTCCCCGTCGTACGACGTGTATTCCGAAGTCTCGCTTTCGGCAAGGGGAAACGAAATCGAGGTCGACACTCCTTCGCCCGATTCGCAGAAACTTACGTTTTCGGAATTCCCCGCGAAGGTATCGGCGGATAAACCCGGCACTTACACAGTAACGCAGAAACTTATGACCGCGCCCGGCGCGGAACAGAGGACGCTGACCGAAAGATTTTACGTCCGCGTCGCATCGGAACAGAGCAACATAGAAAGGGAAGAAGACGCGCTTAACTCTCCCGTCCGCGTAGAGACGACGGACAAGGGTTACGACGACCTTCTGATATGGTTTGCCGCCGCGTTGCTTGCGTTTGCGTTTGTCGAGTGGTGGTTACAATCGAGGAGCGGCTTATGAGCGAGGTGATTTACAATGCTTAATTTTCATGTTAATTTTGCTCATCCGTGGCTGTGGCTTTTGCTGTTGCCGGCGGTCGCCTGCGCGCTCATACCGTACTTCCGCATTTCTAAAAAATACAGAAGAAACAGGAACCGAATAGTTTCGCTCTGTCTGCACATTGCCGTGGTTACGTTCTGTACCGCCGCGCTTGTCAACACGACGTTCGATTACGAGGTCTATAACCCGAGTAACGAAATACTGCTCGTCGTAGACGCGTCGTACAGCACCGAGACCGAAAAGACGGCAAAAGACGACTATGTACGCGATTTCGTGGCGATGGCGGATACAAGAGTATTCAAAATCGGCGCGGTTACGTTCGGCACTGATCAGAAATACGCCGTTCCGCTTACGGGCGATACGTCCGATTTCGTGGAACGCTATCTCGAAAGCGAACAGCCCGACGGGTCGGCGACGAATATCGCCGCCGCGCTCGAATATGCGGCAACGCTGTTCAATAAGCCCGAAACGGCTAAGATAGTGCTTATAAGCGACGGTTTCGAGACCGACGACGACGCTGCGTCCGTCGTGCGCGCAATTTCCGCCGACGGTATCAGAATAGACACGATTACGTCGTCCACGCTCGATCCGATCAAAGATCTGCAGTTGATGACGATAGAAACGCCCGACTATAACGTTGCGGTCGACGAGACGTTCGACCTCGGCGTTACGGTAAAGAACGTGGGCGATACGACGGTAAACGCCACTTTGGTTATCTACGATAACGAAGAGGTGAAAAGCAGAACGGCGGTAGAGATCGCCGCGGGAACGCAGACGCTCACCGTAGAACATGCGTATACCGAAAAGGGTTTGCATGCGCTGAGAGCGGTTGTCGAACTCGATAACGACGGCGTAACGCAGAACAACTCCGTACGCGCGTACGAATATCTCGAATCGTTCAGCGATATTCTCGTGATAGAAGGTTACGAGGGGCAGTCGGGCGAGATAAAGGCGTTGCTCGACGGTTACGAGGTCGACGTGATAACTATCGGCGCGGACGAAATGCCGAAAACGCTCGACGAACTGCGCAATTACGACGAAATCATTCTCAACAACGTATCCAACGCCGATTTACAGCGTCATCCGGGGCTTGACAAACTGCTTAACGATTACGTCTACGTCGCGGGCGGCGGATTGTTTACCGCCGGCGGTAAAGACGCATCCGACCCCAAACAGGCTCACGCATATAACCGTGAGGATATGGAAGGCAGTCTGTATCAGCAGATGTTGCCTATGCAGGTCATCGACTACACTCCTCCGCTCGGGCTCTTCCTCATAATCGACGTTTCGGGCAGTATGGGCGACGGCGACGGCTCAAAATTACAAGCGGCGAAAGACGCCGCAAAGAGTATCGTAACCGATACGAACGTCATGTCCGACCGTGACTACGTCGGCGTAATAACGCTTTCCGACGATGCCGAAAGGGAATTGAGACTTACGCCCATGACCAGGCAGAACGATATAGTCGATGCGATATATAATATAGAAAAAGGAAACACGACGTATTTCGCTCCGTCGCTTAAAGCGGCGGCGAGATCGCTGGTAATAGCGTATAACAACCACGAAATAGAGAGAATGCACGTCGTGGTCATCTCCGACGGCGAAGACTCCGACTTCAAGGAATATCTTTCGGTCGTCAAAAAGTACGCGGGTACGGGCGATACGAGCGCGGACGACGGCGAAGACCCGTTGCCCGAATCCGCAAGGGTGAGTTTCTCGTTCGTCGGCGTGCAGGCGCCCGACGCGAAATTCAAAGAAATGCAACAGGCAGCCGAGGCGGGTAACGGAGGCGCGTATAACTGCGATTCCAAAAACCTGACTTCGAGCATAAAGCAGGATATTCACATAAACGCCGTGGCTGAATCCGAAGAGAAGACGTTTACGCCGAAAGTCGTGGCGGGCAGTTATTACGCGAATATAATTTCTCAGTCCGAAATGCCATCGCTCGAAGGCTTTTACGGCACTAAGGCGAGAGAAAACACGACGGTTTTATACGGCGATTATAACGTGCCGATATATTCCGAATGGAAGTACGGCGAAGGCACGGTCGGCAGTTTCATGTGCGATCTCAACGGCGTATGGTCGTCCGGGTTTATAGGGTCGGACGCAGGCAAGAAATTCCTGCTGGCGGCGATCAACAAGGTATTCCCGACGGAAAACATCAAACCGCAGAATATCCGTATAAGTTTAAGAGAAGAAAATTATACCACTCAGATAGGCGTAACTTACGCCGACGGCGGCTTGAAAGACGGCGAAACTCTGAGAATGGAAGTCGTAAACGTGGTAAATCCCGATTCGGCGGTCACGATAATTACGCCGAATGCCGACAACAGATACAGCAGAGGGTCTTTCACCTTGAAAGACGACGGAATCTATGCCATAACTCTCACGCGGCTTGCCGCAGACGGCAGCGAAATCGCGTCCCGCACGGTATACAAGAGTTTCTCGTATTCAAAAGAGTACTCCCTGCCGGACGGAGACTTCGACAACGCGGCGTTTATGGAAAAACTCGCCCGCGGCAACGAGAACAGCGCGGCTGTTTCGCAGTTACTTAACGGCGCGGACGCGTCTGCCGCGTTTGAAGGGTTCCAACGGACGCTTAAAAAGAGTTACAATCCGCTGATACTGCTGATGATACTCGTTACGGTATTGTTCCTGCTGGATATAGCGGTCAGAAAATTCAAATTCAAGTGGATACACGAACTCATAAGAGATGCGAAAGAGAAGAAAGCGCAGAAACGCGCCGACGGAGGCAGAGTATGAAAATTTTCAGAAAAATAGCAATTCTTTGCCTTGCCGCGTGTCTCGGATTTACGGCTGTCGGATGTAAAAAAGGTCCGACGCTCGCAAAGCCGCAGAACCTCGTCGTGGATACGTCGGCGTTGACGCTTACCTGGGATAAGGTCGAAAACGCCACGAATTACCTCGTATCGGTCAACGGCAAAAACAGCATAGTCGCGAAGACGACGTTCAGTCTCGTAAACCTCGACGCGGGCGAATATACCCTGAAAGTAAAAGCCCGCGACGCGAAGGGCGGATACGACGATTCCGAATGGTCGTCGGGCGTCGGATTTACCAAGGATAAAGAAAACGGTTTGCAGTACGCGCTTACAAACGCAAATACCGAATATACCGTTACCGGCATAGGAACTGCGGGCGGAGATCTCGTCATAGGCGATACTTACCGCGGCAAGCCCGTAACCTCGATAGCGGCTAAGGCGTTTTACGGCAAAAACGTATTGAAGAGCGTGACGATAGGCAAAAACATAAAGAGCATAGGGGCGTCGGCGTTCACAAACTGTTCGCAGATGACTTCCGTCACGTTTTCCGACGGAGTGACCGAAATCGGCGAATATGCGTTTCAGGGGTGCAGAAATCTGACTTCGGTAACGCTGCCGGAAAATCTCGAAAGCGTCGCGAAATATGCTTTCAGATATTGCAGAAATTTAAGCGCGATAAACTTTAACGACGGACTTGTTTCGATAGGCGACAGCGCGTTCGCGGAATGCGACAAACTCGTAAACATAACTCTGCCGGACAGCGTAACGACGATCGGCGAAGGTGCGTTTCAGGGTTGCGACGCTTTAAGCGGAGCGGTTATCGGCAACGGCGTCACGACTATCGGGGCGAAGGCTTTTTCGGAAGATAAAAACCTTGTCGGCGTGACTTTCGGATCTTCGCTTTTAACTATAGGCGAATCGGCGTTTTACGCATGCGCGGCTATCGAAAGCGTAACCGTGCCCGACAGCGTGACCGCGATAGGCGACAGCGCGTTTTACGGATGCGAGGCTCTCTCTTCCGTAAGTCTCGGCGAAGGACTTAAATCGATAGGTCGATATGCCTTTCAGAAGACGGGCGTATATACGGCTGAAAACAAGATATATTACGTCGACGACTGGGTCGTCGACAGCGAAGACGATATAGTAACCCCCGAGATAAAAGACGGTATAGTCGGCATAGCCGATTACGCGTTTTATAAACGAGAAAGCCTTACGGGCTTTACTCTTCCCGCGTCGGTTAAAATCGTCGGCGCGCGGGCGTTTTCAAACTGTCCCGTGCTTACGGGTTTCAACCTCGGCAGCGTAGAAGAAATAGGCGATTATTCGTTTTCGAGTTGTAAAACTCTGGGCAGAGCGAAGGTAAACCTCGGCGATAAACTCAAAAAGATAGGCAACTATGCTTTTTATAACTGTTCGGGTTACGGCGACGCCGCTTACGCAAAGGTTACGATACCGTCGTCCGTCGAGACGATAGGTACTTACGCTTTCAGAGGTGCGTGGGATTACGCTCAGGTTAAAAAAGCGGGCGGCGGCGTGGTATACGTCGATAAATGGCTTGTCGATTACGCCGCGAAAGCCGAAGGCGCGATAGACATAGTTATTGTAAAGGACGGCATTGTCGGAATAAGCAATTACGCATTCTATAATAATGCCAGCGTGCAGAACATATATCTGCCCGCGTCTTTACAGACGATAGGCATGGCGGCGTTTTACGGATGTTCGGAACTTGCAAGCGTGAATTTCGACGATTTCTGCATGATACCCGAAATACCCGATTACGCATTTTATAAATGCGCTCTGTTAAAGTCGGTTAAATTGCCGAGAAAGGTCGCGAAGATAGGGAGATCGGCTTTCTATAAGAGCGGACTTACAAATATCGAAATAGTCAGAAACGTGACCGAAATCGACGCGTATGCGTTTTACGGTTGTTCCGATTTGCTCCTTCTCGACTTTGCGTCGGAATCCAAACTCGAAAAAATCGGCGATTATGCGTTCGGCGGCGGAAACGTCATAAAAAAAGTCACGTTGCCCGACGGACTTACCGAACTCGGCAGACGTGCGTTTTACAAGAGCGCGTCGTTGCAGAGCGTGAAATTCGGAAGTTCGCTTAAAGAGATCGGCGAAGGCGCGTTTGAATCGTGCACGTCGCTGACAACGGTAGATCTCGGCGAGACTATCGAAACGGTAGGAAAAAGGGCATTCTATAAATGCGCCGCCCTCGGCGACGTAAACTTCGGAAACGTCAGATCGATCGGCGACTACGCGTTTTACGGTTGCGCCGGGCTTACGACGCTGAAATTACCCGAAACGCTCGACACGATCGGAGATTACGCGTTCCGCAACTGCGGACTTACCGAAATCGTTCTGCGCTCGGGCATAAAGAGCGTCGGCGCGCACGCGTTCAACGGCAATAAGAACATAACGTTCTTCGTCGAAGACGCGTCCGTAATGAGCGGTTGGAGCGCCAGATGGAACTCTGCGTACCGCCCCGTTATAGCGGGTTGCGTGATGTCGGAAGACGGAACTTACGTCGTATCTTTCGTCAAGACCGAAGACACGCTCATAAACGTTACCGACAAAACTCCGGCGGGCGACCCCGTGAGAGACGGTTATACGTTCGGCGGCTGGAAGGTTTTCGACGAAGAAACTCAGACTGAAATCGTATATAAAACGGCAGACATCGCAGACATTGCGGACGGAACGACGCTGACAGCCGTATGGAACGAAGTTCCGTCGGCGACCGACGCGGAATAATCCGCCGTAAAACGTGATAAATTTTTGACCTTTACAGGAGGCATACTCATACAATGAACAAATTGAAGAAATTCTTTACCGCAACGCTTATAACGGCATTGCTCGCGTGCTTGTTTTTATTGAGCGCGGGCGGTTGCAAAAAGGACGATTCGGTTAAAAACGAGTTCGTCGTTTACGGCGAAGAGACCATAACCGTAAGCGGTAAGAAAGGAAACGACATTACGTTCCCGGACGACCCGACGAGAGAGGGCTTTATCTTCGACGGCTGGTATACCGACGCGTCGTTCGCGGGCAGCCCGGTTACTTCGGGTAAGTTCGACGGCGAAACGACTTACTACGCAAAGTGGGAAGTCGGCTGCCTTATCGTACTTCAGCCCGAGGGCGGCACGCTTTCGACCGATAAAGTTTACGTCAGGGCGGGTACGCCCGTTCTGAGCGCGGTTGCCGATTACGTTCCGGAAAAGGGAGACCTCGTATTCGGCGGCTGGTTCGTCGGAGACAAAGAACTCACTTCCGACGTCGTCGCGACCGTAAACGGATTGGCGCTCACCGCGAAATATAAGGCAAAATTCGTTATAAACGGCTCTGTCGAAAATCTTGACGGAGACTATGAAAATAAGGCGAATTTCGTCGAGGGCTACGCCTTTGTCGGCGATAACCTCGAACCGTATGCCGTGAAAGACGGCTTTACGGCGGAAGACGCCGACGAATTCACGGTCGACGCCGATTCGACGAAAAACGTCTTTGAAGTCTCGTTCTCGCGTAACAGATATAATTACGAGGTCTATGAATACTATCCCGACGGAAGTTTCACCAGAACGGCGCAGAGAAGATATTATTACGAAAGCGAAGTCGCTTTGCCGACCGGAGAACTCTCTTTCGAAGGGTACAGATTTATCGGTTGGGCGACGCGTAACGGCGCGTCGTACGGCGAGGCTTTAAGCGGAGACAAAATTAAGATAACCGGCGACGTCGCGCTGTATCCCGTATGGGATCGCGGCTACTCGGATATGTTCGGCGGCAGCGATTATCTCTTTATCGATTATGAACGTGAAAACGGCGTAATTCTTCGCCGCGGCGGTATAGATATTCCGGGCGAATACGACGAAGATTACGAAATGTATTTCTTCTATAACGGCGATAATGTTCTTACGCTTAAAATTACGCTCGATCAGAAATCGTACAGGTTCATATTTTATGCAACCCGCGGCGGAACGTATTACCTCTGGGATACTTCCAAGAGCGGAAACGACAAAGAAAACATTCAGGTGTCGATAACCCTCGACAACATAAACGGCATAACTTACGACTCTTCCGTCGACGGAGACAGAAAAATCCTCAGGGGTACTTACGAAATAACCGATGACGGAATGTATGCCGCTACGCTTAAAGATGCTTTAACCGGTGTAGAGACTACGATGACGTTCCTGCTCGGACAGAGTTCGTATTCCAACCATAACGTATTCCGTATCCGCGGCGAAGAATATCGCTACGGCACGCTCGCAAGGCGTCTTATGTACTATCCGCTCGTAACACTCGACGGATTCGGCAACGCGACGCTTACGACTTCGACTCAGACCGCGGCGTTCTTCTACGAGAAAGTCGGCGACGTCGTGACTATGGTTTCGGCGTCCAACGAGACGATCGTAATCAAGATAAAGAACTTCGACGGTAAGATCGGTTACGACGTTTACGATAAAGACTTCGATACCGTAATGTACTGCGAGTCGCCGGCGCATATAAACGCCACGCTTACCCTCGACGGTTGCAACGGCGTGACTTACGCATACGGCAACGAAACTTATACCGGTACGTTCACGCTTACCGATTCGCTTTTCGGCGGCAGCATAATAACCGTTACCGCGCAGAACGCCGACGGAACGACGACAAAGCACGTTTACCGTTATTACGATAAGAAAATCGGCGGGCAGACAGTCGCCAAGATGTTCGTCGACTGCGGCAACGATTATGCCGAACACTACTTCGTAGACGACTCCGGCAGCATCAAGAACAATCAGTTGTTCGTCATCGACGGCGGCAAGGGTTATTTCTACGAGGTAAAAGACACTGCCGCAAAGACGTTTGAACTTGCGTCTGTCGGTACGATCGCACTCGACGACGAAGGTTTCTGCGTCTATACCGCGACGAAGACCGAAGACTGGGCAAGCGTTCAGTCCGCGACGCGCGTTATAGGCTCGTTTAACACCGGCAATTACCTCGTTTACTTCCTTGCCGAAGAAGACGGAGAAAAAGCCGCGTCGACGACCGACTATATGACGGGCGACGGCGAAACCGTTACCATAATAGCGACCACGTTCGGCGTATACACCGATAAAGACGGGAAGACGGTTATAGGTCTTGTCAGCAAGCAGGATACCTATCTTGTCGTGACCGACGGCAGCAAATACTACTATTTCGCTTACGTCGACGGTTCGGCGAACATGATTACCCCGCTCGAAAGCGCGCCGCTCGTATTGACGAAACGCACGGTAAGCAACGGTTCGGCGACTACCGACTCCAAGACGAAACTTACCCTTACAGGCAAGAAGACAGGCGATAATCTCGATTCGATTTACGCCGTTACCGACGGGGACGGAAACGTCACGACGACGTACGGCGTCAGCAGAGCCGAAAACCTCGTATATCCCGGTCTTAACGTCACGGTTTATACTTTCGTTTCCAACGACAACACCGTATCGTTCAAATACGTCGTCACATCCAGCGAGACCAACTACGGAACGAGATATTACTTCAATTATTACGCTTTAAGCGAAACCATAACGTTTGCGACTATTCAGTCCATCGACGACGGAGACCTCGAAAACGATTCGATAACCCTCGCGTTCACCGACGAAAAGACTTCCGACGGCAAACCCGTCCTCGTTTACAACGACGGCACGAACACTTATAAAGGTACGTTCGATACCCACGAAGTGACCGCCGAAGACGGGACGAAATCTGTTGTCGCAGGACACACCGTCGATGCTTTCGGGGTCGAAGAATACCGCGTTACGGCGTATAGTTTCGATTCTCTCGACGGCGAACATGATTTCGAGTTCACCCTCCTTTCGAGCAGATTCCGTATCAGCGCGGAAGACGCGACTTATACAAACGCATCGGGCGAAAAACTCGAACTCGACGGCGCGACGCACGTCGTAAGATATACCGATAAGAACGGCAATCAGAGTTATTCTTATTACGTTATTTCCGAAGGCGTACTCGAAGAAAACGGCAAAGCCGTCGTTATGAGCGTAGGCGAAACCTCGGTTATTTTCGACGTTACCTCGGATAACAAGTTTGCAAGACGCGGCGCCGAGGCGGGCAACTATATTATAATCGAAAACGGAGCGAGAGCCGGCGTTTATATATCGCTCGACGGTCAGGGCAAGGCGAAAATCACTTACGCCGACGAAACCAAAACCGAAAAAGACGCGACTTACGTCGTTTCGGGTGAAACTTATTCGGTAATTGCCGACAACGAAGTCCTCTACGTAGGCAAACTCGGCGTATGGACGAGTAACGGTACCGATTATAACGCTTTCAGACTCGAAATGGAGAATTGCGCGGGCGCGTATCTCAACGAAGACGACCTGTCGGTCATAGTCCTCGACGATGCGGGCAACGCGACCAGATATTCGTCTTACGGCGTCAGGGAAATCGGTTATTACTATATGATAGACGACGGAGTGTTCTATTACTCCGCGAAAGACCTTACCGACGCGGCGATGTATCATATCGACGGCAGAAACGTAAAAACTTCCGACTTCTTCGCGTCTTACTATGCGGCGGACTTTGCGTCGATAGTATTCTACGCCAACGGAATTGTCAGATACAATTACACGACGGATAAGTTCTATACTTACGACGAGGTTGCCGACAGCGGTAAGATTTACACGCTTGCGCCCGACGATACAAACGCAAACGCTTACGGTTATGTGTTCGAGGAATTCTCGCTTAAAGATTCCGAAGGCAAATTCGCATCGCGTTCGTACGACGACGGCAAAAAGGCGAGGACGTATTCTTACTTCGACGGCAAGTATATAACCTTCACCGCGGAAGACGGCTCCACGCTCGAATTCCAGCCGACGGGTCTTCCGACGTTCACGGTCGTAGGCAAGCACACGACGTATAAGACGGAAAACGAAACGACCACGGTCGACACCGAGGTAAATTACCTCGTCGCGCTGACTTATACGAACGACGGCGAACCGTATATCTATCTCGGCGGATATTATCAGAACAGAAACGTAAACGGCAGTATATATAATTCTAAATCTTATACGTTTACTTATACCGCGAATTACGATCTTACGATCGATTACGACAAAAAGACGTTTTCGTTTACCCCCAAAACTTTCAAACGCGGATTTGCGGCTTATAACTATCAGTACGCTTATTACGCATCGGCACTCGGCAGTAAGTATGCCGCGCTTTACGCTCAGTATTACGGCATTATGCAGATAGTCGAAAACATCGTAGACGAAAATAACAGTTACTATACCGTATCCGGAGGATTTGCGTTCCTTCCCGAACTCGACGCCGACGGCAAGCCCGTCATCGAAAACGGTCAGACGAAACTGCGCACGTTTACCTTTACCGACGGCAAGATGTCAAAAGCGGGTTATTACCGCAACAGATACGGTCATATGTTTACGGCGGAATTCGTTGTAGACGAAGAGACATATCATATGACGTTCTACCTCATGCCGACAAACACTTCCTCGAACTATGTGTTCCAGATTGCGTATATCTCCAAGGTAACGAAGGCGGTTACGCTCGACGCCGAAAACGATACGGTGTTCTTTGAAGAACAACTTATATACACGGCGGTACGCGTACAGAAGGGTACCGACGCCGAAGGTAAAGCGGTTTATTACGAGGTAGGCGACGAATTCGTTCCGTCGCTCAGATACAACGGCGAAATCGTATGCGCTTATAACACCGAACTCGAAGACGGAGTGTGGAAGATTTCCAGTCAGGTATTCGCGTGCGTGGTCTACCCGAGATACGTTCAGACCTCTTACGACTATCACTACGAATTCACTCCGACGCTCGACGACGAGGGCAACGTTACGGGCGGTACCGTTACGAGAACGCAATTCGTCTACGCCAAGGATTCTGCGGGCAACACCGTATATTTCCTCCACGGCGACGATTATAACGTAAAAGAGGTTATCTGCATCGTATTCGACGGTGAAACCGATCCTGTTTACGCCACCGCATGCGTAAAGACGGGCGATCTGACGTTTGAAGTTACGTTCGGCGACAAGACGTACGTCATAACGTTTACGCAGAACACCGACGCCGACGGTAAGGTTACCGGCATAAAAGGCGTAACCGTGACCGAAAAGACGGCGGAAGACGGCGGAGAATCCGCAGGCGAATAAAAACATCATAACCGACAAAGCCCGAAGGCGAAACAGCCTTCGGGCTTTGTGTTTTTACCGCCCGGCACGGTTTTAAGCCTGCAGACGGCAAACAATTCGATTTTATTTACCCAACAAATCGGATTGTATTATGCAAATTTCAGAGTTATAATAGAGGCGTAAACCGGATTATAAGCGAAAAGTCTCCGCAGACTTATAATCCGCCCGTTGCGGTAATTTATCCGCCCGGACGGCATACGCTTTATCCGATTACCCATAATTAACATCAGGGAGAAAAGTATGAAAAAGTTTTTGTCTTTAATTCTTGCCACCTGTCTTCTGGCTACGACGGCTTTTATGGCGTCGTGCGGCTCGTCGGACAATTCTTCCGACAGCGGCAAGCCCGACCCGGATGTCGAATTCGACGGCTGGACACCCGACAACATTCTTCAACGCCCCGTCGAAAAAGACGACATCCGTATCGGAACTTACGTCGCTTTCGCGGATACCGCTACGCAGTTGTCCGGTAAAGATCAGGTCGAAAGGTATTACTATGCCGGTCTTAACTTTATGCCCATGATATGCACGTTACCGAAATCGGGCATACTCGACGACAACGAAAAGACCTATATTTCGCGCGATCTTACCGACAGCAAATGGTGGGGCAAGATAGACGAACTTATGCTCGAATACAACATGACCTATTATTTCTCCGAACTTTCGGGGCTTGCGAACGATCACGAATCGTCCGGCAGACGCGAATCGATGATAAACGACAACGCCGTCGCCGATGCGAGATCGATTATACCCAACCTTAAAAACTGTGTCGGCGTAAAAATCGTGGACGAACCCGCAATGGCGTCTTTCGACACTTACGCTTTATGGGCGCGTCGTTACGCAAATATAAAAGATAACGGCGGCAAAGTTATGGGGATGGATGCTCTCGTAAACCACATCGGCGTTTACGACTGCCTGTCGACGTGGATCGCAAAAGCCGGGGAATCGGTAAACGTTATAAGTTACGACGCTTATCCGTTCTTTACGGGCGGTACGAATTACGCTACCCTTACGCTTATGGATCAGGCGCGTAAACTGCTGAACGGATGCCAAAACGAAAACATGCGCGTCGCGATATATCCGCAGGCTTGCGCATGGGCGGGTACGAGAATGCCGAATCTCAACGAAATCATCTGGCATTTCAACACCAATCTTGCGCTCGGGGCGACTCAGTTCACTTACTTCAACTATATGATGTACCCCAACGAGGGTTGTTATGATGCGATTTTCGCTATGGACGGCACGGTATTGCACCCCGAACTTCTCGAAGGTCTTACCGAATACCACAAGGAAATCCGCGCGCTCGACGCCAACGTCAGACTTACCGATTATAAAGTGACCGAATCTTATATGACGAGTTCTGATATCGGTATAAAGATGTTGCCCGCAACGGGATTCATCATCAATAAAGAAGGACTCGGTTCCGCCGATCTTCTTATAACGAAATTCGAGCCTAAAAAAGCAGGGAGCACCGATACTTATATAAATATCGTCAACAATTCGTTTGTGAAAGGACTCGAAAATCAGGAATTCCTGCTTGACGAAACCGCCGAATACGATCATCTTGAAATCTATAACTACAAAACCGGTAAATTCGAGCCGCTCGACGTTATAAACGAATCGTTCGTGCTGTCTCTCGACGTGTCCGGTTCGGCATTCATCAAAGTCGTTGCGGCGGCGTAAAAACATACGGAGGCAAACGCCGCCGTGAAAAAGCGGATATATCCGCTTTCGGATTTTCTGAAATCCGAAAGCAATAACTTTATCGGTAAAAGAAGACACTGAATTATGAAAATCACCGTTTTAGGCTGCAGCGCGGCGGAAGGAATCCCCGCTATATTCTGTAATTGCGTGCTTTGCAGACAGGCGCGCGAACGCAAGATATACAGAACGCGCAGTCAGATACTAATAAACGACGATATGCTCGTTGATTTTCCGCCGGACACTTACTACCGTTCGCTTGTAAGCGGGGTGGAACTCGGCAAGATTGAAAACATACTCGTTACGCACAGTCATTGCGATCACTTCTATCCCGACGACTTTTTCGCCAGGGGAGACTGGTCGTCGTTCTGCGTTCCGGTAGAAACCGTTACGATACACGGCAACACCGCTATAAGAAACGCCTTTGAAAGGAACGGCTACGCGAGAAAGAAAGGCACTTACGAGCATAAATCGCGCGGGATGATAAACGGCTACAACGTCTACGACATCAGCAGCGAATATTCGGTGCATAAACCTTTCGAGACATTCGAGGCGGGCAAATACGTCGTTACGGCTCTGCCGGCGAAACACATCCCCGAAGAGAACTGTTTCATCTATCTTGTACGCGAGGGCGACAAAACGTTGCTTTACGCGACGGATACGGGATATTTCAAGAGGAGCGTCTTCGACTACTTCGTTAAAAACAACGTAAAACTCGATGCGATGATCGTAGATTCGACTTACGGTCTCGTGTGTTCGTCCGACAAAGCGCACATGAACTTTTTCGACAACGACGAACTCAGAAAAGAACTGCTGTCTCTCGGCGTGATAACCGAAAAGACGCAATGCTATTTAACTCACATATTCCACGGCGCGGCAAAAGATCTCGACTCGCTCGACAAAGCCGTTCCGGAAGGCTATACGTTGCTCCGCGACGGATATACGTTTACGATTTAATTTAAGTTTATGGTTAATTTTGTAGCGGAAAACGTCGGGTTCAACGACGTGAATCTGCGAAATCTCAAAATCGGCTATACGAAGATCGAAACCTCGGGCGGCAAAGAGACGGCGACTTATCCTTTCGATTGTCTGTGTTTCGTTGCGAACGGCTCGGGCTATGCCTCGGCAGGCGGAAAGACCTGGAACGATTTATCCCGAGGTACGGCTTTGTATGTGAAAAACGGCGAAGAGGCGACGTTCGTATCGTGCGGAGACGACGAGTTTGAAGTCTATTCCGTAACGGCGGATACCTATGGCAACGCGAAGTTTTTCACCGAAATAGGGTTTTCCGACGATAAAAGGCTGTCTTCGCTCGGCGGCGAGACGACTATGGTCGAAGATCTTTACAAGACGGCTCTGAAAGGCACCGAGGCGTCGGCGTACGAATGCGTCGGTAAGTTTTTCGAGATTATAGCGTATTTCGCAAAGACGTCCGACACGGAAGAAAAACACAAGACGGACGAAAACGAATATATCGCCAAAGCGAAAGAATTTATCCACATGCAATACCATCTCGACATCAACGTGACCACGGTTGCCGAGGCGGTATATCTTAACAGGTCGTATTTCAGTACGATGTTCAAGAACGTCACGGGGGTTTCGCCGCTCGAATATCTGATAGATTTCAGAATAAAACAGGCGTGTAAACTTCTGGCGATGGGCAAGGGCGTTACGGATACGGCGATACTTACGGGCTTTAATTCGGCGTCGGCTTTCGCCGCGCACTTCAAACGTAAAATGAAAGAAACTCCCTCGGCTTACAGGGCGAGGGTAACTTCGGGAGGAAAGAATGAAAAAAATCAGTAAATTGTTGTCTCTGACTATGGCGGCGTGTATGACCGTCGCGGCGGGAACTTCCTGCAGAGGTCGTAAGCCGGGTACGGTTCTCGACGGAACGAAAGTTCAATTGCTTATAGGTAACTTCAACGGCGGATACGGCAGAGTCTGGCTCGATAAAGCCGTAGACAGATTTACCGCGAAGTATGCCGATTACGTGTTTGAAAACGGCAAAAAAGGCGTTCAGATTACCGTAGACAGCAACTCGCGTTATTCGGGTAAAATCGAAAACACGATGTCAACCTGGGCTCAGAACGTAATTCTCGCCGAAAACATCAACTATTATAACCTCGTCGACATCAACGACGCGTCGAGCAAGTATCTCGTAGATATGTCCGACGTCGTTAATACGCCGATCAACGAAGATATGATTACCGGCAAGACCGATACGTCTTACGGCAGCGGCGATACGAGCGTCGGCGACATAATGAATTCGCATATGAAGTCGTATCTCGACGTCGACGAAAACGGAACGTTTTACGGCGTGCCTTTCTATGAGGCGACCGTAGGTATAGTTTACGACCTCGACGTATTTGAAAAATACGGTTTCTATTCCGCGGCGGCGGGTTACGGCGACAGCGAAGGCTTTATTCAGGACGTCAACGGCAACTGGATAGGCGAAAACGGTAAAGTCGTAGGCAACGCAGGCGCGATGAGTTACGAAGAGGCTCTTGCCGCGGGCGTAAAACTCGGAAACGGACCCGACGGCGTTGCGGGTACTTACGACGACGGTTGCCCCGCGACTTACGACGATTTCTTCAAGATGTGTCTCAGAATGAACGCGCGCGACGTATATCCGCTTACATGGCCCGGCACGCCCGAAATTCTCAGATACCTTAACTATCTTGCGTACAATCTCTGGACGGATTACGAGGGTTCGGAGCAGATGGGCATCAACTATTCGCTTTCGGGCAACGCAAAGAACCTTATAAAACTCGACACCTACAACGCCGATACCGGCGCGTACGAAGTCGAAGAAGTTGCCATCACCGATGCCAACGGATACGAACTTCAGCGTCAGGCGGGTAAATACGAAGCTATCAACTTCATCAAACGTATAATCGCCGACAAGAGAAATTACGACGAGGCGACCTGTATGGGCGATATAGATCAGAAGACGACCGAAAGACGTTATATTCTTTCCGCCGCGCCCGATCAGAAGGACAGAGCGATGCTCATCGACGGCAGTTGGTGGCAGAGCGAGGCAAGCAACATGTTCGACGATATGGCAACCGACCTCAACGACGACAAATATCTTGCCGCAAACCGCCGTTACGGAATGTTGCCGTTGCCCAAGGCGAATGCGTCCAAGGTCGGCGAAGAATCGACGCTTGCGTTCAACACGGCGACGCTTATAATGATAAACAAAAAGACCACGACCGACGAAACGACGCTTAAAGTCGCCAAAGAATTCGTCAAATTCCTGCACACGCACGAATCGCTTTACGAATTCAACGCGACGACCGCGTCCGCGCGTCCGTTCACTTACGAACTATCCGAATCGGAACTCGCAAATCTTACGAGCGTGGCAAAACAGAACTACGAACTTCACTCGGCAACCGATTTCGTGTTCACTTATTCAAAACAACCCATAGTCCGTATGAATCCCGACAGATTCTCCTGTTCCGGCTACCGCGTATTCGAGGCGTTCGGTCAAAACGACACTATTCTGGCGCAGAGATTTATAGATAAACCGTCGACCACTTCGTGGGATTATTTCAAATCGATGGTCGAAGATCACAGCAGGAGTTTCTGGGAAACCAACTTCGGTAAAGATATAGTCAACGGATAAACGTTGACAGCGTGAATTATATGCGTAAAAAGATAAAAACCGAAAAGCCGTCGGTGTTTGCCAAGGCGGCGAACCGTATCGGGTGGGTGTGGTATTCGCTTAAAGTGAAAATCACCGCGCTCTTCCCGAAACTGGGAAAACAAGCAAAACTCGGCGCAAAGCGCAAGAGAGACGCGATTTTCGTCTATCTGATGCTTTTACTGCCGCTGATACAGTTTGCTGTATTCTATATCGGCGTCAATCTCAATTCCATACTGATGACTTTCCAGCGGTATACCGACAAAGGGTACGAATGGGCGGGGTTTTATAACTTCAGGTTCATCTGGAAAGATTTTATCAGTCAGCCGATATTCCTCGACATCGTAAAGAATTCGCTCCTTGCGTTTCTCGTCGTGCAGTTGATGTCGCCGCTGATACTCTTTGCGACGTACTTCATTTACAGAAAATTCGTCGGGTACAGATTTTTCAAAATAATGCTGTTCCTGCCCACAATCATATCGTCGGTCATCACGGTCACGATATATAAAAAGGTGTGCGAAATAGCGATACCCGCGATAAGCGCGTCGGTATTCCATACGACGATAAGGGGACTTCTGAGTAACCCCGACACGCGTTTCGGCGCGATAATGTTCTTCTATCTGTGGCTGAGTTTCGGAAGTCTCATGCTTATGTATCTCGGCGCGATGAACGGTATATCCGATTCCATATCCGAAGCGGCGAGACTCGACGGCGCAAGCAATATACAGGAATTCGTCTATATCGTCTTCCCGATGATATATCCGACGTTTTCGACGCTGTTCTATACGTCCGTCGCCACGATATTCACCAACCAGATCAACCTGTACTCGTTGTGGGGCGCATCCGCGCCGTCGTCGACCTGGACGTTCGGTTATTATCTGTATAAAGAAGTCGCGCAGGCAGGTGAGGCAAGGTATCCGAGTCTTGCCGCGCTCGGCGTTCTGATGACCGTCGTGGCCGCGCCGCTGACGTTCTTCTTCAAATGGCTGTTAAGGCGTGTGGGACCGAAGGTGGACTGATATGGTAAAACGTGAGAAAAAATCAGGCATTTCGCCTTTCGCTATAATAGTTTTCGTTCTGCTTATAGTCTACACCGCGACGTTCCTCGTTCCGCTTATCTGGGGCGTGAACATATCGCTTAAAACCGACAATAACGCGGAACTTCACCCGTTCGGGCTTAATCTGCCCCTGATGTTCAAGAACTACGGTACGGTATTCAAAGAATTCAGCGTTACGGTATATCCTGCCGGCGCAATCGAACCGCAGGTCTACTATATGGAAAATATGCTGTGGTTTACCCTCGTGTATGCCGTGGCGTGTTCGTTCGTCAATATAGCGGTAACCTGCCTCGTTGCGTATGTGACGGCGCGTTTTAACTTCAGAATCTGCCGTATAATCGACGCGGTCGTAATCGTCGCGATGATATTGCCGATAGTAGGCTCTATGCCGAGCGAATTGCGGATAATGCGCGCCCTCGGTATGTACGATACCCTATGGGGAATGATGATAATGAAAGCCAACTTCGTCGGCGGAACGACGTTCCTTATATTCAACGTCGCGTTCAAAGGGTTCCCGAAGGACTTTGAAGAGGCGGCGCAGATCGACGGTGCGAGTAACTTCACCGTAATGATGAAGATAATGATGCCGATGATCAAAACGACGTTCTCCACGATGTGGTTGTTGTCGTTCATCGGTTTCTGGAACGACTATCAGACGCCGTTGTTGTACTTCCCGTCGAAACCCACGTTGTCTTACGGTCTGTATTCCTATACGACCGATACGACGAGCGGAGCGGGAACTAGTACGCCTCTCGCGTTGGCGACGTGCTATCTGCTTATGATCCCCATACTGGTTGTATTTCTGTTTACGTCCGAAAAACTCATCGGAAACGTCTCGGTGGGCGGACTTAAAGAGTGATTATAAAAAAATATCGACAAGGAGATATTCAGGATGAAAAAGATAATGATGAGATTGTCTGCGCTGGTACTTGCGTTCGTAACCGCGTTCGGACTTGCGGCGTGTAACGACACGACCGTAAAACCGGGCGCCGACGAAGAGAATACGAGTCTGCAGAGATATTTTGCGCCCGTCGTAAAGGTGTCCAAGAGCGGACTCGCTACCTGGACGGACCTTGAAAACGCAGGTAATTATATCTACAAAATCAACGACGGCGAGGAGCAGGAGACGACCGACAAGTCGGTTCAACTCAACCTCAACGATAAAATAACCGTAAAATGCGTCGGCAACAACGTTACGCGCAGATCCAGCCGCTGGTCGGAAAGCGCGCAGTTCGTTCCCGCGCACAGTTACGTTCTCGAAGGCAGCGGAAACCGCAGCAATGCGATGAACGTATACAAATCCGACGGAACGGTGGTTCTCGACACCATAAACGGCACGAAAGAAAACGGCGACATAATGACCGCCGGCGAAGAGTACGTCTTCGAGTTTGACATAAGCGTAGGACCTTATCACAACGCCCTTCTGATAGCGGGTGTCGAAGATGTGGTCATTTCCGATCTCACATGGTCGGACAGAGCGTATAACGAACGCGCGGGCGAAAAAGCCGATACGACGGATAAGTTCTACGAAGTTCTTTATAACACCAGATACAGAATTTATCCCGACTACGCCAGCATCCACAGAAGCGACTGGTCCGGAGGATATTTCCCCGACGAAAACGGCAACGGAATCGAAACTTACGGCTGGAATCTCAAGAGTACCCCCGCAGCCAACACCGACGGCGTGTACAACACCGCAGCCGACGGTTTCTGGACGGTCGAACCCAACTGGTGTTCGACGATATACGGCGGACATTTCTTAAGCACGAAGAAACAGACCAAAGAGAGAATCGAATCGGGTTATAAATTCGTTCGTTTCAAAATCAAATACAACTCCGTACGCAGTTACGGCGCTCCCTGCGTAGACGGCGTAGAGGAATACGGCGACGCGCTCGGCAGAGAAGAATTCAACTTCTACGCGATCGTTCACCAGTCCGAAAGATGTCTGTTCTTCAACAGCGATAACGTAACCGAACGCGAAAATCCCACCGACGCTTACGTTACGGGCGAAGACGGCAAAACCGCGAACGACGTATCGATTTACGACGCCGAAACGGGCAACGCGATCATATCGAACGGCAACCACGGCAGTTTCCTTTCGCCGAACAAGAAATACATCGTCGAAATAAATGCCGAGGGTACGGCTAACGGCAGCGTCGCGCTCACCGGCATAGAAGACGCGCTTTTGTCGAACGTCACCTGGTCGGATAAACCTTATGCCGAAAGGGCAGGCGAATCCGCGGTGACCGATACTCTCCGCGTTCTCGAAATGGATACCGACAGCCACCACCTTGCCGCCGAAAGACCGCTTTTCCACAGACTATGGAAAACCGCGGACGGATATACCGGCAATTATAAGGGCAACTGCGTGTTAAACAACGACGGCGAAATCGATACCGCCGTCGGCGCGAACAGATCGGCGGAAAACAACCGTTGTCTCGAATTTGCAAGGAAGATCTGGCTTGCCAGCGCGAAGACGAGCGCGCAGGCGAACAAGAAGTACTTCAGATTTACCGTAGAATGGCGTAAATTCGATAAGATTCAGGTTGGACACGTCATCGAGGATAAAGACGACGAAAACTTCGGTAAACTTGCGGGCTTTAACTTCAACGCATTTATTTACGGCCCCGCAGGCGGAAGATATCTTTATCTTGCGGCATAACGGTCTTCGATAAAGAAGAAAACGATGAGAAAAACTTTAATAACGATTTTAACGGGCGTCTGCCTTGCCGCCGCCGCGATGTCTTTCGCGGCGTGCGGCAATAAGCCGTCGTCTTCGGGGGTATCGTAACATACGCACGAATACGCGCTGAAAAGCGAAACTGCGGCGACATGTACCGAATCGGGCGTAAAAGAATACGCCTGCGCCGCAGACGGCTGCGACAAGACTTACAAAGAATATTCCGACCCGCTCGGACATAGGGTGCGCCTCGGCAAATGTACGCGCGAAGGATGCGACCTCGAAGTTCCGACGGACTTTCTTGTCGAAGTGTCCGCGGAACGCGACGCGGTCGTGTTGCAGATAACCGACCCGCAGGTACTCGATTCGAGTTTCAGCCGCGTTCCCGACAGATTGGGTCAGACGCACATAGATTTCTATAAGCCCGAAAACCGTCAGAAACTCTGCTACGATCACCTTACCGAAACCATAACCGAGGTCAATCCCGACCTTATAATAGTTACGGGCGATATAGTGTACGGCGAGTTCGACGATCAGGGTATAAGATTTAAGGAATTCGTAGACTTTATGGAGGGGTTCGGTATTCAGGGGGATGAAAGCCTTCGGTTGCGATTCGGTTTTCGTCGGACACGAACACCGTATAAACGTAAGCCTCGTCTATGAGGGCGTAAGCCTTCAATACGGTCAGAAATCCAGCGAATACGACAGTTATATGCGTGTAAACACGGCTACGGGGGAGATCGTCGCGGATTATCCGAATAACGACGGTTATCTGCCGATAATAGGCGGAACGGTAATTCCGTTGTCCGCCGAAACGGGAAGATTGAAACAACCGTTTATTTACCTTAACAAGAACGCCGGCGGGGATTATTTTGCGAAATACAACGACCCGTGCGTCGTAACGAAAGGCTACAATCGATAACTCGATTAAAAAATATATGGAGGCAAATATGAAAAAAAGACTCAGAACTTTGATTTCGGTCATAGCGTTGGCTCTCTCTTTTTGTCTGATACTGTCGTCGTGCAGTTGCTCGAACAAAAAGAAACCGGGCAGCGACGATTCGAGCAGTTCTCCCGTCGAAGAAAACATCACTATAAAGTTTTCGTGCGGAGAATCGCTTACTATGGACGAATGGACTACGGTAAGACTTACCGCAACGGCGTCGGATAAATCGAAGGTCGCCCTTACGGCGGCGGATTCGTCGATGCTCTACCTTCGCGGATCGAGCGTAACCGCTCTTAAAGCGGGTACTACCACGATCACGGCGACGGCTGGCAAGAACAAAGACGTAAAAGCGACGCTTAACGTAACGGTAAACGCCAAGGCCGAAAATCGCCCCGAGCTTTCTATTACGGGTAACGGCGACATCGCGCTAGGTCAGACCGCAAAATTCGGCGTAAACCTTACCGGCGTAGACGCTGCGGACTATGTTGTTTCTTATTCCGTCGACGATACGAACGTCGCGACCGTCGATGCCGAAGGCGTCGTGACCGCGTTGACTTCGGGTAAAACCAAACTTAAAGCAAGCACGACTTATCGTTCGGTAAAATTCAACGCCGAAAAAGACATAACCGTGTCCAAGGTCGTAAAAGTCGTATTTGAAGAAGACGAAACCGAGGTTAAACTTCCCGTTTCGGCTATTAAAGACGATCTTACGGGCGAATACGAAGTCGAAATCGACAATCGCAAATATACCGTCGACGAAAACGGCGAAATCACGCTTGTAAAGACCGACTTCGATCTCACCGCAAAGAACACTTTCGACGGCAAGGTAACTTACGGCGATAACGTGTTCGCGTTCAGACTTGCGGTTTACGCTCTGGCTGCCCCCGCGGTTTATCAGGACGGCGAAAAACTTACGCCGAACGAAGACGGCGCGTTCGCGGTCGACACGACCAAACCCATGGACGCAAACGGACTTCGCTGGGTAACTTTCGACGATGCCGATCTCTACCTCGACGCGGGTTACGAACTCCTTAAATTAACGGTAAAATTCAATTCGTTCTGCACGTCGAACTGCGGAATAATAGATTCCACGATAGCGGCGTATCATTACAGTTTCGGTTATAAATACGTCGAATACACCGACGATCCCGCAAACGGCGAAGACGTATGGCTTTTCTGGGATAACGATTATCAGGGTCAGGCTTACGGCGGAGCGATGAAACCCGCATACCATGCGCCTTACGGCTACGGATACCTTAAAATCTTCGATGCGGAAGGCAAGCTTCTTCTCGATTATTATCAAAAGCAGATTACCGACGCCTCCGGCACTCACGGTAACTGGTCGGATTATATCAAGCCGCTCGAAACCGGTAAGGAATATACTTTCCTTCTCGATATAAGCAAAACTCACGACGTATCTTTCAGCGGTCTCGACGACGCGCTTATAACCAAAGTCGAATGGTGTAAAAAAGAAGATACCAAAGTAACTTTCGACAAAACCGAACTTGTGATCGACACCTGGGACGAGGCTACGCTTAACGCATCGACCAACGACGGCTCGGCTGTGGTTTACACCGTAGACAACCCCGACGTGCTTTATCTCGACGGCAACAGAATAGTCGGTCTTAAAGAGGGTACCGCGGAAGTAACCGCGACCGCAAACGGCAAGACCGCCGTACTCAACGTAACCGTCAATGCCGACACGGCTAAAACCCCCGTCGTTGAATTCGACGATATAGAACTCGAACTCGCCGATACCGCGACACTTGCCGCCGTGCTTAAATCCAACGGAACGGCGATAGATTCCGATAAATACACCGTTGCATACGAAATCGAAGACGAAACCGTCGTCGGTCTCGCCAAAAACGTAATTTCCGGTCTCACGAAAGGCAATACCGCGATAAAGGTAACTTTCACTTACTGCGGAAAGGAATTCAATAAGACCATAACGGTAACCGTAACCGAACCCGCCGCGCCGATAGATACATCTGCAGGTAAACTCTATCAGGGCGGAGAGGCTCTCGCTGCGGATGCCGACGGAAATTACGTCATCGACGCGTCGAAAGACGATAAAACGCTTACTTTCGATCCGTACGCAACCAAGAGCGGCTACGGATACACAAAAGTCCGTTTCACCGTTAAATTCGGCGAAATCACTAACAATCATATAACAGTTCCCGGCGCGGGCACTTACTCGTTCGGTTATACCGGCGGAAACGTATCTGTAGGTTGGTATAACAGTTACATCAACGGCAGCGGTAAGCTCGAAGGCGCGTATGTCGGCGCATTCTCCGACGGCGGCTCATCTCCGGAGGCTAAAACCTACCTCAGAGTATACAACGCCAAGGGCGAAAAGATATTCGAGCATTACGACGTAACCGGCTGGTCGTCTTCGCATTACGGCTATATACCGCCGCTCGAAGTCAATACCGAATATACTTTTGAACTTGACATCGAAAAGATCGGCGACGTAACTCTGTACGGTTTCGATCAGGCTACGTTTACTAAGATCAAATGGGTAAACTTCGATCATACCGAAGTGACCTTCGATAAGACTTCCGTCGAAGAAGACGAATGGACGGAATTCGATTTCACCGCAATCAGCAACGACGGTTCTACCGTAACCGTGTCTTCGGATAACGAAGAGGTTCTTGTAATAAGAAACGGAAAAGCAATCGGTATCAAAGAAGGAACTGCAAACATAGTAGCGGTTGCCAACGGCGTAACCGCAAAACTCCCCGTAACGATACGCGCCAACACCGCGAAAAGACCTGTCGTCTCGGCTGACGACGTCGAACTTACCGAGGGAGAAAGCAAAACGTTGAGTGTAGCGATTACTGCCAACGGTGTCGCCGTTGCCGAGGCAGATTACACCGTCGCTTACGCCGTAAACGGCGAGACGGACGTTATCTCGATTACGAACGCATTGCTTTCCGCGCTTAAAGCGGGCAGCGCGGAAATTACCGTCACCGTGACTTACTGGGGTCAGAATTTTACCGCTACCGTAAACGTAACTGTAAACGCCGCGGAAATTCCTATCGATTATTCCGTAGGCAAACTCTTCCAGAACGGCGCCGAAATCACAGCAAATGAAGACGGCGCGCTTGTACCCGATGCGACGGCGGAAGTAAAAACGCTTACTTTCGACACCTATGCGACTAAGAGCGGAATGGGTTACAGAAGAATTCGTTTCACCGTAAAATTCAATGCTCTTACGAACGACCATGTAAACGTTCCCGGCGCAGGAACATACTCGTTCGGTTACACTTACGGAAACGTATCGGTCGGTTGGTATAACAGTTATACCAGCGGCAGTAAATACGAAGGCGCATACGCCGGCGCATTTACAGGCGGAAGTACTTCGCCGAATGCCAACGCATACCTCAGAATATATAACGCCGACGGCAAAATGATATTCGAGCATTACGACAAAACCGGATGGTCATCCTCATATTACGGCTATATACCCGAACTTGTGACAGGCACGGAATATACTTTCGATATTGACACGGAAAAAACCGGCGATATAACTCTTTACGGGTTTGAAAACGCCGTATTCACCGAAATCGAATGGGTTGACTACAACAAAGTCGAAATCGCTTTTGACAAAGACAGCGTTACGTCCGCAGACGAATGGGAATGGTTCGGAATTTCCGCGACCACTTCCGACGATCTGGCAAAGCTTACCTTCTCTTCGGATAACGAAGAAGTGCTTGTCGTAAAAGGTACGCGCGCAATCGGTGTCAAAGCGGGTACTGCCAACATACTCGCAAAGAACTCCGCAGGCAAGACCGTAAAACTTGCCGTAACCATTAACGAAAATGCCGAAAATCGTCCCGTTCTCGAGTTGACCAACACCGAAACCGAACTTGACGTTTACGATTATATCGAGTTGGAGTATACTTTCAAGGCTAAAGGCGAGGATATAAGCGCAAGCGATTACACCGTCGGTGTAACGTTTGACGCCGAAGATATTATGGCTACCAACGGAATGCTTATTGCTGCACTGAAAGCGGGTAACGTCAAAGTCACGCTTACGGTTGTATATTCGGGTATCGAATTCAAAAAGGAACTCAGCCTTACCGTAAACGAACCCGCGACGACCGTCGATCCTGCGAAGGGCAAACTTTATAACAACGGCGTTGCGCTTACCCCTGTAGACGGTCAGTATGCGGCAGACAGTGCGAATACGAACCTTACGTTCGATAAAGCCGCTTATAAAGCCGCATTGGGATATACCAAAGTCCGCTTTACAGTTAAATTCGGTGAATTTGTATCCAACAGTATTCGTGGCTCATATGAATTCGGCTTTACCTATAAGGGAATTTATGTTTTATTTGACAACGATTATTCCCAAGGTATGTACGCAGGTGCATTCCTCGGCGAGTCGGGTGCGCCAACTCAGTACGGATATGTAAGAATTTACGATAGTACCGGAGTGTATTTCGAGCATTATACATGCGCCGACTGGTCGTCTTCCGGTCTCGGTTGCGGATATAAACCGGCACTTGTAAAAGACACAGAGTATACCTTTGAAGTCGACATCGCAAAAACCGGCGATATAAGCCTTTTAGGTTTTGAAACGGCAACGTTTACCAAAATCGAATGGGTAGCTTAATACTTCTTTAACGATGTATGCGGGGCGGAATTCCGCCCCGCATATTTATAAAAAATATAATGAGATCGCGATGTTACCGCGTCGCGTTCTGCGGAAGTGAATACATGATAACCTTTGCGGTTCTGGGGCTCGGAAACAGGGGCTCGGTTTACTCAAACAATATAATTAAACACAAAAATGCGAAAATCGTTTCCGTCTGCGATATATCCGAGGCAAGCCTTAATCAGGCGAAAGAACTTTACGACGTTGCCGACGACGAACTGTTTGACAACGAAGACGAGTTTTTCAAAGTAAAACGCGCCGACGTGCTGATAGTCGCGACACTCGACGGTCTGCATTGCCGTCAGACGGTAAAAGCGCTTTCTTTGGGGTATGACGTACTGCTTGAAAAGCCCGTTGCTCCGACTATGGAAGAGTGTAACGAAATCTACGCCGCCGCAAAAAAATACGGCAGAGACGTAGTCGTTTGCCATAATCTGAGATACACTCCTTTCTATCAGAAATTGAAAACGCTTATAAAAAGCGGCGTCATAGGCGAAGTTTTAAGCGTAGAACAGGCAGAAAACGTGGCGTACAGCCATTATATGTGCAGTTTCATCCGTGGTAAATGGCACAGCGCGGAAGAGACCAGCCCTATAATTTTGCAGAAGTGCTGCCACGATATAGATATTATTTCCTGGTTTGTCGAAAGAAAGGAAACTTACGAAGAGTCTTTCGGCACGCTGGAATATTACACGCGGGCTCGCAAGCCCGCAGGGTCGCCCGAAAGGTGCCTCGATTGCAAATACAAAAATTGCAGGTATAACGCCTACGAATTTTCAATCAAAGCGCCGGGTACGCTCTGCGTTCCGTACGGGTTCAAATACACCCCCGAAAATATTGCGGACTTTTTACGTCCTGCGGACAACCTCTACGGGCAGTGCGTATTTTCCTGCCCCAACGACGTATGCGACCGTCAGACGGTGAACGTCGCCTTTGAAGACGGCGTTACGGCAAACCTTCTCATGCACGGATTTTCGCTTTACGAAACCTATCGTATAACGCGGGTATTCGGCAGTAAAGGCAGACTTACGGGCAGGCTTGAAGACGGTAAAATAAGGCTTGCGCTGTTCGACGGCACCGATAAGATCATCGACGTAAACGACGAAATCGAAGACAAAGAAAGTCACAGCGGCGGCGACGCCAAACTTGTCGCCGACTATATCTCTTATAAGGAGACGGGCGTGCGTCCGCTCGGTATAAGCGAACTTGCCGATTCTCTTCAGAGTCACCGGCTGGCGTTCGGCGCGGAAGAAAAACGCCTTGAAAACCCGTTGCCGACAAAGACTGGAACCGTTCCGACGAAAGATACGGTCGGATATACGGGCATATACGAAAAAGTAAAGAATTTTATCGCAAAGTACGGCGACGGCGTCCGCGCGGTCACGATGACGGTCAACTGTCGCGAAGAAGATTTGCAAAAGCGGATAGAAAGCGACCTCGGCTTTATGAGCGGACTTATAGGGTCGGCTGTCTACAAAATCGATAAAAACGTGTCGGATAAAGGCTATCCGCACGGATTTATAGTCGCGTTTTGCGAAAACGGAGCGTTGGCAAGATTGTCGTTTACATGCTCTCCGCTTGCAGAGAGAACCGAAATTTCGGCGTTTGCTCCGTCGGCCAACGTTTACGCCGACAGCGAAACGAACAAGGTTATCGTAAAGACGGGCGAACTTTTCGACGACGACAGAGAAATCTGAGCGCGTTGCCGCGGGATAAATATTTCCGCACATTATAACGTAATGCCTATGTTTGAAAAATCACAGTGGATATGGGGGAACGCAAACCCTTCTCCCGACGAATACGCCGACTTTTCGGCACACGTCGATGCGGATAAAGCGACGATATTCATCGCCGCCGAAACCGATTACGCCGTTTACGTCAACGGAAACCTCGCCGCGTTCGGGGCATACAAGGGCTATAGAACGGTTAAATACTATGACGAAGTTTCGCTTGACGCGTTTTTGCGCACGGGCGGCAACGAAGTCGAAATAGTCGTGCATTATCATGGCGTAAACTGTTCGTCTTCGATAGACGACGGCGCGGGCGTAATATTTGAAATCGTATCGGGCGGGGAAGTCGTCGCCGCAAGCGGCAAAGACACTCCGTCGCGCATGGATACCCGCTATAAAAACGGGTACAAAAAGCGGCTCACTCCGCAACTCGGTTATTCGTTTTTGTACGATGCTACGAAAACTCCGTCCGACTTCGGCAAAAGCGTCGTTTTAAGCAGAAAAGCCGAACTGTTGCCGCGCCCGGTCGGAAAACTCGTCGTGTCGGAACCTGCCGCCGCGACGCTCGTAAAAAGCGAAGGCTCGGTTTATACTTTCGATCTGCAACGTGAACTTGCGGGGCAGTTGTACCTGGACTTTTATTCCGATCGCGAACAGAAACTTACGATTTCTTACGGCGAACATATGAAGTTCGGCAAGGTCGAAAGAATTATCGGCAACAGAGATTTTTCGGTCGAGTATATCGCAAAAAAAGGCAGAAATCGCTATGTGAACCCCTTTTTAAGGCTCGGGCTGAGGTTTCTGGAAGTCGCCGCGGAATATCCTGCGGACATAAACGCCGCGACGGTGTTGCCGGTTTGTTATCCGCTTGTAAGGCGTAAATTCGTTGCCGATACCCCCTTGCGCGCAAGGATTACCGAGGTCGCCACGGACACGCTTGCCCTGTGCATGCACGAACATTACGAAGACTGCGTATGGCGCGAACAGGCGCTTTATACTTTCGACAGCCGCAACGAAATGCTCTGCGATTACTTCGCGTTTGAAAACAGCGGTTTCGCGCGGGCAAATCTTCTGCTGATCGCCAAAGGCGTGCGCGACGACGGGTTTCTGGAACTGACGTATCCCGCGGTCGATACGCCCGCGATTCCGCTTTACTCGCTGTGCTACGTCGTTCAGGTTTACGAATACGTTAAATTCACGGGCGACAAGTCGATACTCCCCGAGGTCGGAAAGACGCTCGACGGAATAATGAATAATTTCCGTAAACTTGCCGATAACCGACTTATAGCCGATTTTCAATATCCTTTCTGGAACTTTTACGAATGGGGCAACGACAGCGATAATTGCGGCGACCTTTCGCGGCAGAAAGACGCTTTAAGTCCGACCAGATATTCGCTTATACTCAATGCGTATTACGTTTACGCCGAAGAGCGTTTCGCCGCGTTGTTCCCCGATAAGGCTACAGACGTCGGCGGCATTAAAGACCTTATATCAGCGGAATTCTATAACCCCGACAAGAAGATGTTCAGGGCGTATAAGGGCGAAGAAAACTATACCGAATTCGCCAACGCCATGGCGATACTTATCGGCGTCGGCGATAAAACCGTGGCGCGCGAAATCGCAGAAGGCAAGGCGAAAAAAGCCACGCTTGCCGCGGCGGCATACGTTTACGACGCGCTTTTGTCTTACGGCGACGAATTTAAGGAGCGCGTTTTAAGCGAAATAGACGACAATTATAAAAAAATGCTCGACGCGGGCGCGACATCGTTCTGGGAGACGCTCGAAGGCGTTACCGAAAACGACCGCTCGTGCAGTCTCTGCCACGGTTGGAGCGCGTTGCCGATATATTATTACGCCGTAACCGGCAAAATCAAATACGAAAAAGAGGATTGACATATGAGTAAATTTGTAACGAGTTTCTGGAATTACGTTCCGTCGGGCGTTATCGACGCGGAAAAGAGTGTCGACGACTGGGCGGAACTCGGCATGAATCTGCCCATGACCTGCTACTGCGAAAAAGACGAGGATTACGAGTATATACTCAAAAACCTTGACGCGGCGGCGAAAAAGGGAATGAAACTTATAATATGCGATAAGCGCACGCTTTGGTATGAGATCGGTACGATCGGCGAAGACGAATACCGCAGACGCGTAAAAGCCGCCGCGGACAAATTCGCGTCGCACCCCGCGTTTTTTGCTTTCCACGTCGGCGACGAACCCGCAAAAGAACATTGGGCGGATATGCTTAAAGCCGTTAAAATCGTCAAAGAATATGCCCGCCCGTTCATAAACTTCCTGCCGTTTTTCGACGAAGATTTTGAAAAGACCCTCGGCACCAATCATGCGGGCTATGCCAAGATGCTCGAAGACGCCGTAAAAGAAACGGGTTTGAGACAGATTTGCTACGACTGCTATTTTCAGATGTTTGAAAACAACCGCGAAGAGGGCATAGGATATTACTTCCATAACCTCAACGAATACCGCATGCTTTCCGAAAAGACGGGCGTCGATTTCTGGACGACACTTCTTTCCGTCGGACACTGGGCTTTCAGAGTGCCCACCGAAGACGACATCCGCTGGCAGATTTCCACGGCGTGCGCTCACGGCGCGAAGGGTATTTTCTGGTTCTATATTTACGGCAGACTTCTTGAATCGAGTTACCGTCAGTCTCCGTTCGACCAGTATTATAACAAGACGGCGACTTTCGACGCGCTCGCAAGACAGATGAGGCTGTTCAACGACCATTTTGCCGATCGTCTTGCCGGGGCGAAACTTCTCGAGGTTTACCATGCGGGCAAAACGTACGGCGGAACGCCGCTTTATACACCCGGTTGTATAGAAGGGCTGTTCTTCAGACGAGCCTGGGGAATGCCTATGATAGTGTCGAAATTCGTCGATGAAAACGGAAAAGAATTTTTACTTTTCGTCAACAACTCTCAGGACAAAATCGAGAGGATAGAGGGCGAATATAAGGGCAAGAAACTGTTCAACTGGTTCGCGCCCGGGCAGATGCTTATCGTCGAAGAATAATTCAAAGACCTCGTTATGGCGATTATCGCGATCGGTTGCGCGGGGTAATATATAAAAATAAGCCGCGGGGCGGACGATAATTCGTCCGCCCC
>USHO01000001.1 GCA_900554485.1 uncultured Eubacteriales bacterium | reverse complement strand
TTATAGAAAATAAGTAAAGCAATTTTACAAAGTCTTTTCGCAAGATGAAAAAAGACCGTCGTTATGACAGCCTTTCGATTATTATTTTATTAAATTTTCCGTCACCCGTAAAGAATTCTTCGTCACATGATTTAACGGCTGTTTTTATGGCAATTTTTATATAATCGTTATCTCCTCTTTTTTTAGCGGCAGCAATGCGCGCCCTTTCGGCAAACGGTTCGTTTATCCCGTCAAGCCTTTTGACAACCACAGAATATTTGTTAAAAAGTTCGTCGTCTCCGGACAAGTATGCGACACAAGCGATTTCGGCTTGCACTTCCGCCGAACCGTCAATATCGGCAACAGATAATTCGTCGATTACATTGCGCGCTGCCGGATAATCGCCGAGTTCTTCATATCTGCGCATTGCGAAAAGTCTCATAGCATCGTTCACCGACCCGATTCCGCAATGACCGCAGAAATACTGCTCTTCAATTTCACCGTAAGTCTTACCGCGCCGCAGTTCCGTAAGAACGTTCATGTATCCGTCAAAACACGTTACGGAAGAAAAATCGCTTAAAGACCGAATCACCGACGCATCGGAATCGTGAAAAACACCGTTTATTCCGTTCAATGCAAGAAACGCAAGCGTAATCGGAAAACATGCCAGAATCGACCTTGCGTAAGCATTTGATATAACGATAAACAAAGCCGCAAATATAATACAACACACAACGGACACGATAAGCCCGCCAAGCGCTATATTTATAAACACGCTTGCATTTTCGCCTTCGCGTGTACTTATTTTTTTCGGAATAAAAATCGTCTCGCCGAGATTATTCCTCGAAAAAGAAAGAGAGAATCTGCGTTTTTTACGTTTATCGTAAGAAAAACACAGGACTGAAAATTTAATAATTTCAAATCTCCCGATCTTTGCAACCGCTAAATGCCCGAGTTCATGTAAAACGGCAAAAAGTATCGATAAAATCGGTAACCCTGCCGCCGAAATCCAGATCAGGTTAATATCTCCGTATAAACGGATCAACCCCCAGATATTAAATAGAGAAAACGCTATACCGACGACATATATTGCAATGACTTTCATCACCGATTCAGCATTGTTTTTCATATCCGTCTCCGTATACGCGTTTTTTCAAGTACCCGAGCAAGTTATCACTTTCGCTTACGACCACCTGCCCTATATCGAACCGACGCATTATAGACAACAACATATAAGCCCCGCACGGAATAATGTCGGCGCGTTTTTCATTTATACCGAGAACGGAGATTCGTTCCGATTTATCATGCGATTTAATAAGAGCATAATCTCTTGCCACCGCGTCAAAACTCAATATATGCCCGTCAACCCGATCCGCATCATATTTTTCAAGCCCTATATCCAATGCGGCAACTGTCGTCGCCGTTCCTCCGACAGCACAAAACCGAACATCGTGAGGTACATTGCCGTATTCGCCGATTCTTTTGTTTATAATTTTTTTTAGTCCGTCTTCGTCTTCGCCGCACATTCCGTACAGTCTGACAGCCCCAAGCGGAAGGGAATGCGAATAAATTATTTTTTTATCCTTTACCACGCTGATTTCGGCACTCGCACCGCCGATGTCGATAACTCCTCCGGTTCCGCCGTCAACAGCACCTAACAGAGCCAGTTCCCCCTCCTCGTCTCCGTCTACGACATCTATCGGAATTCCTGTATATTTTTCACATTCGGCGGCAAACTCTCTGCCGTTTTCCGCACATCGTACAGCCTCCGTCGCAAAAGCATATACATCTTCAGCCCCGGCACTTCTCATTGCTTTTACGAGTAAATCAACGGCATCGATCGTACGCCTCTCGGATTCGGCAGTCAGACGGTTACCCGTCGCCAATCCTTCGCCGAGCCTTGTGGTATAAAGTCCGTTATATACAATTTTTCCGTCCGCGAAAACACGCGCGCGGACGGAATTTGAACCGATATCTATTATGCCTGTTGTTTTCATTGCGTTTCTGTGTATCCGTATCTGTGGGCAAGCCACAATTTGCCTTCAGGGCTCTTAATAAACTTGAGCCAATCGGCACGGTCTTTATTCTTTTCCAAAAGTTCTTCGTATTCCGCGTGTTTTCTTTCGACCTCGCGCTTTTTCGAGGACAACGCAGCCATCTGCCACACGAGTACGATTATCAGAAAGAAAAGCACGACCACGGCGAGTGCCGTACCCGCGGTTACGAGTTTTCTCATTTTTCTTTCGGTCATTCCGTTTGCTCCGTAAATATTTTACAATTTTATTATAGCATATTTCGACTGATTTTGCAAGCGTTTTATGCACCGTTGCATATTCGAGAGTGTTACCGAGTATTACGCCTGCCGGCATATACAGCCTGAACGACGGGAATCGATAATAAAACGACAAGAAATAATACGTTACGGCAACTATCGCATAACGAAGAAACCATACAATCTGCGAAACAACCGACAAACGTAATACTGCAGGGACTAAAATCAATAATATTTCGCTTATAATTCCCGCAACCGCCCCTATAAACAAGCACTCGGCAAAACAATAGAACTGACCGGACGAAACAAACATTACTTAAAAAACTTTTTTACCGAAGGAATAGCCATATCGGAATACTTAACAGCATAAATCCGCCCGCCGAGCCGGACTTCCCCTGTCTGTTTTGAGAATCCGTCTATCTTCATCGCGTCGCCCGATATAACCATCTTTCCTCCGCCGCACAGAGTCAGCCTGACTTCGCGTTCGTTAAAAGACGTAACATCCGAAATTCCGCTTGCCGATAATGCGTTTCGATTGTCTATATTTACTATGTGATTTTTAGTCTGTTCCATAATAAAAGCCCCTCATTAAAATATGAGAGGCTCTTCGATTTTATGAAAACAAGTTATTTAATCCAACTTCTGATCGCCAAAAGATATCCAACCGAGTTTTCTGAATAATTCCGACAATCCGAAACAAATAATCGCAGGCAATACGAACATTAAAAGCGCGATACCAAGACCGAGTAACCATGGTTCAAGCATCGTACTTGCATCAACGGTACCGAACACACCGACAAGACCGCTTGTCCCCATTCCGCCGCCGGCAGCATTACATCTGAGTCCGAACACACAAGTCGATACAGGACCCAATATCGCGCTTGCTATAACTTCCGGCAACATTATTATCGGTTTTTTCATGATATTAGGGATTTGCAACATACTTGTACCCACACCTTGCGAAATCAGCCCCGACACCCCGTTTTCGCGGAAAGACGCAACGGCAAATCCTATCATATGGCACGAGCACCCTACCACAGCGGCACCGCCCGCTATAAGCATAGCGTCATACAACTCAGCACCACACTCTCCGTTCGCATATTTTTCTGCAATAGATTGCGCGACGGACGCCCAGATAGCGGCAGAAGACGTCGGCATTGTCAGAAGTATACCCATAACAACGGAAACGATTATACCCATAAAAAACGGGGTAACGGTAGTAGCCTTTGCTATCAGAATTCCGAGTTCGTCGATAAGCCAGATAAACGGATAAGCAAGATATATTCCGCCAAGACATAAAATCAGCGAACCGAGCGGAACGATGAGAATATCGAATTTTGTTTTCCCTTCATACAAAGACACTATCTCGACACAAAGCAACGATACGACATACGCGCCGACAGGATTGCCCGGTGCGCCGAGACTAAATGTAAGATTACCGAGGACCGCTCCTTTCGCAAACGCTCCGACAAATCCCGCAACACCGCATGAAAATAAAGTCAATTTTTTCGCCCCGAGAGCGTTTGCTATACCTACACCTATACCGAACCCCATTGCACTTTTTGCGATTTTAGCAATAGATATAACAATTTCGGCAAATGCGGTATTTCCGAACCATTTGCCGATCTGCTCGAAAATAGTTCCCGCAATCAACGTGCAGAAAAGTCCCTGTGCCATACCGCTGAACGCTTTGATAAACCAGCGATCGGCATATTTTTTTACGGTTTCTTTGAAGGTCATATGTGCGCCTCGATAAATATTTATTATAGATAACCTGTAAAAACAAGATTATCGAAATGTTACAAAAATCGTCTTCAATCCGCTATAAGCGTCAGTTTATTATTTACCTGATCGCACGAAGTAAGATAATACGTTATACCGTTTTTAATTATTTGGGCATCCGCGCGACTTTCGTTACCGTGCAAATGTCCGTATATTACTCTGCGTACGCCGTTCTGCTCGAACAGCTCTGTAAAAAGAGAATCTTCGCGACGCGCGTTGAACGGAGGATAATGTACCATACATATAATTTCGTCGCCGTCTTTTTTAATTTGATTTACACGCGAAAACCCCAATCTTAAACGCTCGACTTCGCGATAATATATTTTTCTGTCTTGTTCTTTGAAATCCGGCGAGCCCTCGACGCTCCACCCCCGCGATCCGCAAATAATAAATCTGCCCAACCTGACACAATCGTTCTGTAAAAAGCAATAGCGATCGTCGAACGATGCACGCACGCGGGAAATACTTTTCCACCAATAATCGTGATTTCCGCGAATAAATATTTTTTTACCTTTAAGCGAACCGAAAAATCCGTTTATATCCCTTACGGCGTCGGGTAAGTCCATTGCCCAACTGATATCTCCGCCTATAAGCACGACATCGTCATCCCCGACTTTACTTTGCCAGTCGGTTGCAATTTTAGGTAAATATCCGACCCATTTTCCACCGAAAACATCCATCGGCTTACTTCCGTCGCCACTGATATGCAGGTCGCTTATCGCATAAATTTTCATAGGGAAATTTTAACACTTTTACATTTTTTTTTCAACTCTCTGACAATGGAATACAAGAAAAAACGCGTTGTTTTGCAAAAATTTGCAAAACAACGCGTTATAGAACCTTGTTTTAACCGTTCCCGGGATATATCGGCAGATCGAAAAACCCGGAACATACTTCCTGTGTATATTCCTGACACGGAGGTATAGTTGCATAACCGTAAGTCGGAACCAGCAACTCTACCGGCATAACTATCTTCATAATCATAGTTATACAGCATGTAACCGTAAAAGTAGGACCTTCGACGTAAACGCCCTCCGGCGCGACAATCGAAACGACCGCATCGACCGTAAACGGTATTATCGACGGCTCGGGTATGTACATGATTATATCCTGATCGATAGATACGCTGGACTGAGCCGTCCCCTGAACTCCGTTCGCATCGGTATACACGACTTCCATAGGAACCGTAACCGTTGCCTGCACTCTGGCAAACCGTTGTCTGTCTGGCAGGCGATCTATTTTTATATTTGTAACCGTACCCTTGTTAGTGGTACTTCTCGCGCTCAAAAACGTAAGCGGATAAACGGGATCGGCGGGATTAAAATCCGTCAAAGCCAACGTTATGCCTTCCTCCTGCGTTTGTCTTATGCACGCGTCGAATACTTTTTGCGCCTGGATTACGACCCTTTCGCAAAGCCCGTTCATAGGGTTGCCGTTTATTCTTCCCGGTCCCCTGTCCGTGGCGTTATTGGTAAAGAACGACATATATGACCTCCTTAAAACGCTCTCGATATAATATATGCCGCTTTACCGATATAATGTTAAACGAGTTTTGAAAGAGCAACGAATTCGTCCGTCGTCAAAGTTTCTCCGCGAACCATCGTGTCACCCTTCACTTTACTTACGATCTCTTCGGCTTTCGCCCTCGGAATACCGAAAGATTGCATCAGATTATTGACAAGTGTTTTTCTCCTTGACGAAAAAGCACTTCTGACGACGTCACGAAACGCAGTCAAATTCACGCCGTCATACTTATTTCTGTTTAATTTTATAATGACGACCGCAGAATCCACATTCGGCACAGGATAAAACATATCCCGTGGAATTCGCATCACTTTTTCGGCATCGCCAACGACGTCGATCGCCAAAGTCAACGCACCGTAATCTGCCGAGCCGGCTTTCGCGCACATACGATCTGCAACTTCTTCCTGAACGGTAACGGCGATAATATCTACTTTATCGCTCTCTTCCAGAAATTTCATCAGAATCGGAGTGGTAATATAGTAAGGAAGGTTGGCAACCACGGAAAATCGTCCGCCGACGATGTTTTCGATCTCGGCTGTCGGCGTCTTCATAACGTCTTTATATATTATATCTACGTTCGTTTTACCGTTAAGCGTTTCCGCCAAAACGGGCTGTAATTTCCGATCGATCTCGAACCCGATAACTTTTTTTACATTTCGGGCAAGCGCGGATGTCAGCGTACCCGCGCCGACACCTATTTCGACAACGGTATCGTCTTTACCGACTCCAGTCATTTCGACAAGCGATTCCAATAATTTTTCATCGGTAAGAAAATTCTGTCCGTATTTCTTTTCAAAGCGGAATCCGTTATTCCGCAAAACATCTTTAACCTGCATCATTTAATAAAACTGCGGATTCTTAAAGGTATTCCGGCATTTTCCGCCGTTTTTTTACAGAGTTCGATCTCGTCTGCATCCATACAGTCGACAATAGAAAAATTCGTCGCCATACCGCGTCTTTTGCATTCTTTCGCAAAATCTATCAGCGCATCGTATGCGTCTTCGCCGAAAACGGGACGGCATAAATCATAATAGGTTTCTCTGCTGCCCGCATTAAGACTGACATTGACCTTATCGACGCCTTCGGCAAGTTCTTCGGTAATATCTCTGCCGTTAATAAGATTACCTTGCCCGTTCGTGTTAAGTCTGACTATATATCCGCGTTTTTTCAGTTCTTTGCCTATTTTGACGAGTTCGTCTATTCTGAACGTCGGTTCGCCGTACCCGCAGAATACGACTTCGTTGTAATTTTTATCCGGTAGTTTTGCGATAACTTCTTCGGCAGTCGGTTCTTTCGACAACCATAAATCGTTTCCGTAATAATCGGGATTGACACTTCGCACGCAAAAACGACAGTCGTTACTGCAACGATTAGTTAAATTAATATAAAGATTTCCGTCCAATTCGTAAACTAAAACGTCCATAATCAAACTCCGAACAATCTTTCAGCATTTCTTCGTATAAACTCTGCCGTAGTTTCTGCTTTTTCACCCCTGACCGCGGCAATTTTTTCAAGTATATATATAATATTTGCAGGGGTGTTTACACTTCCTCTCAACGGTTCCGGGGCTAAATACGGACAATCGGTTTCGGTAAGCAACCTGTCCGACGGAATCGCCCTTATAACATCATCTTTTTTAGCGTTTTTGAACGTAACGACTCCGCCGAGAGAAAAATATCCGCCGAGATCGACTATTTCACGCACACTTTCCGCACTACCGGCATAACAATGCAATAAAAAACCGTTTTTCAACAGAGATTTCCTGTCTTTAAGAAAGTCAACCGTTTTTTTATGCGCCTCGCGGGAATGTACGACGAAAGGTTTATTGACCGTATATGCGATTTCAACCTGACGTTCAAACGCTTTAGTCTGTTCTTCCTCGGATGATTTATTCCAATAAAAGTCATAACCTATTTCGCCTATCGCAACGCATTTATCGCTTTCGGCAAGTTTATATAAAATATCTTCGGTTTTTTTATCGAACGTAGACGCGTCGTCGGGATGAACGCCCGCAGAAAAATATACGTTTTTATATCTTGCCGACTGTTCCGCCGCCTTTACCGAAGACGCAATATCAAACCCCGAATTTATTACGAGATCGACACCGGCAGATAAAAACGCGTTTACGGTTTCATCGGTTTTACCGTCGAATTTGGCATCGCAAAGATGAGCGTGTACGTCAACAAGTTTCATCTTACCGTAGCCCCGTCGGGAATACCGTCTTCGGGCGTTACTAATCTTACTTTACCGTCGGTCTCGGCGCAAAGTACCATACAGCGACTTTCGACACCGCAAAGTTTTGCGGGTTTCAGATTCGCAACCAATACGACTTTCTTTCCGACAAGTTCTTCCGGCGTATAATATTCGGCGATACCGCTTGCCACGGTTCTTGTCTCGTCGCCGACTTTCAGTGTAAGTTTAAGCAACTTCTTTGATTTTTCTATCTTTTCGCACGCAATCACCGAGGCGGTTTTAAGCGATATTTTCGCAAAATCTTCAATCGTGATTTCCGGTTTTTCTTCGCATTTTTTCTCAGGTACGGAATACTTCGATTTTATCTCTTCCGCCGCTTTCAGTACGTCGGCGGTTTCTCTTCTTACGAAAAGTATTTCGGGATTATCCGTAACCTTGGTTCCGTCTTTATAAAGTCCGAATTTACCCATATCGGAATAATCGCGGAAAGGCGAATCAAGTTGTTTTAATATCTTGGCGCAACTGTCGGGCATAATCGGTTCGAGTAAAGATGTCGCTATGACTATAACTTCAGTCAGATTGTACAGAACCTCTTTAAGTCTCGGCAAAGTCTCCTCCGATTTTGCAAGCACCCACGGAGCCGTTTCGTCTATATATTTATTCGCTCTGCGCAACAGCGAGAATACGGTATCTATGGCATCGGCAAGTCTTTCTTCATCCATAAATCCGGAGACTTTACCGTAAACAGAGGTCGCGGCATCTATAAGTTCGTCGTCGACGGACTCCTTAACCCCGCTCCGCTCGACAACTCCTCCGAAATATTTATCGCTCATCGCTATTGTTCTTTTTACGAGATTCCCGTATACGTTGGCAAGTTCGGCGTTTACTTTATCGTTTATCATCGTCCAGGATATAAGTCCGTCGTTATCGAACGGCACGCTTGACGACACATAATATCTGACGGAGTCTACACCGAATACGGATGCAAGATCATCGGCATACAATACGTTACCCTTTGATTTCGACATTTTATCTCCGTCCTGCAAAAGCCACGGGTGCCCGTAAATTCTCTTCGGCAAAGGTTCGCCCAAAGCCATAAGGAATATCGGCCAGTAAATCGTGTGGAAACGGATGATATCTTTTCCGATCAGATGAAGATCTGCCGGCCAGTATTTTCTGAAGTTTTCGCTGCTGTTTCCGTCCGCATCGTAACCGAGCCCTGTAATATAGTTTGCAAGGGCATCGAGCCATACATAAACTACATGTTTGTCGTCGAAATCAACGGGAACACCCCACTTAAACGACGTTCGCGATACACACAAATCCTGCAACCCGGGAAGCAGGAAGTTATTCATCATCTCGTTCTTTCTGGATACGGGTGCGATAAAATCGGGATGCGAATTTATATAGTCGATAAGTTTGGGCGCATATTTGCTCATTTTGAAAAAGTAAGCCTCTTCGTGCGCCTTTTCCACGGGACGACCGCAATCGGGACATTTCCCGTCGACCAACTGACTTTCCGTCCAGAACGACTCGCAAGGTTTACAGTACCACCCTTCGTATGCTCCCTTATATATATCGCCCTGTTCGTAAAATTTTCTGAAAATTTTCTGAATCTGTTTTTCGTGATATTCATCGGTCGTACGGACGAATTTGTCATAAGAAACATTCATCAGGTCGATGCCTCTTTTTATCTCCCCGGCGATTTCGTCAACATACTCCTTAGGCGTCTTTCCGGCGAGTCTCGCTTTGTCTTCTATTTTCTGACCGTGTTCATCGGTTCCGGTCTGAAAAAACACGTCATATCCCTGACAACGCTTGAAACGCGCGAGAGCATCGGTCATTATAGCCTCGTATGTATTGCCTATATGAGGTTTCGAGGATGTATACGCGATGGCCGTCGTAACGTAAAATTTTTTCTGCATAAAATTCTCCGCATCCGTCTACGGAAAATCCGAAAACGGAAAGTAATATAATTCAAAATAATTATACTATATTCACCGCCAAAAGTAAAACGTAACGACGCATTAAAAAAGAACTTTATACATAAAGTTCTATTATGAATATACTCTTCATAGCGATTTTTATACTTTCTTGCAGCGTTTTAGCGATAACAAACCCGAACGCCGTATTATCTTCGCTTACAACCGGAGCAAATAAATCCGTCGCGCTTTCGCTGTCTCTCGTTACGGTCTATGCCATATGGTCCGGTGCGACGGAAGTCGCATCTCAAGCAAAAATCACAGATAAAATCGCCGGATTATTGCATCCGCTTATACGATTGTTATTCGGTAAAACCGACAAGGATACCGAAAGTCTTATAGCGTTGAACATAAGCGCAAATATGCTGGGTATGGGCGGAATCGCAACCCCGCCCGCAATAAAAGCAACCGCAATTATGTCGGACAGCGGTAATCCGGACGGCGCGGCGACATTGTTCGTACTCGCCGCAACAAGTATACAATTATTACCCACAACCGCTATATCCTTAAGACAATCTTACGGCAGCACGGCGCCCGCCGATATTTTTCTTCCCACACTGATTTCAACCGCAATTTCTTCGATTATAGGCGTAACCATACTGAAATTGACACAAATATGTAAAAAGAAAATATGAAATTAGTTTCTTTAATTATACCTGCGATTTTTATTGCGCTTTTCGTCTACTCATCCATTAAAAAAGTGAAAGTATATGATGCTTTTTGTCTCGGAGTCAAAAAAGCATTAAAAACAGTTTATACCGTATTCCCGTACATAGCCACGGTTATCATGATGACGGAATTGTTTTCTGCAAGCGGTTTATCGGATAAGCTTTCGCAAAATTTATCGCCCGTTTTCAAGCTGATCGGTATACCTGAAGAAATAACGCCGCTTGTACTGATAAAACCGTTTTCCGGCAGCGGAAGTCTGTCTGTACTAAGCGAATTACTTGCCGAATACGGTGCGGATTCCTACATCGGAAGATGCGCATCGGTTGTATTCGGATCGTCGGAAACCGTTTTTTATGTTTCTGCCGTATATTATTCCGAGGCTAAAATAAAAAAGACGATGAAACCGATAATAATATCGTTGACATCGTCTTTAATCGCTACGGTGATAGCATGTCTTTTATGTAATATTATGTGATAGTTAATTTTTATTCAAACCAAAAATTCTAGTTTGCAAAACCTCTTTCCAATAACTTTCGCGACCGATAATATATTCGTTGCCAAGATTCATATTACAAACTTCTAATATTGAATATTTGAAGTTATACTTATAATTTTCACCGTTTTGCCGTAACAGTTCTTTTAATTCCGTATTGCCTCCGTTCCCGTCATAGGCATAATTCGACCACCTCTGCCATATACATTCGTCACCATATGCGCTACCGACATATTGTTTTCCGGTTTTTTTATCAGCAATAAGATATATACCTTTAACATTGGACAACGCGGATTTCCATGACGGTATTTGTTCGTTAACTATAGCCTTTAATGTTTCGTAGTCAATATTTACATTGTCAAATCCTGAAAAATCATTAATCGTAGCCTTTCTTTCTGTTATCGATAAAATATAAGCTTCACGTGGTGCGACATATTTATTATCTTCGGAAATCAATTCTAAATTTGGATATGAAGCCCGAAAATATTTTTGATAATAAACAAAAACTCTCCCTATAAGATCCAACTGCCTGTCAATGAGTTTTGTTTCATACTTCCACCCCGTCCAACCATCTTCTTCATACACAATAACAGGGGTATTTGATAAAATTTCATAAACACCACCGAATAACCATCTGTTCTTATCATAATAAATAAGCGAAATAACGTATTTACGCGAAAAATTTTTATTCGTCTGATGTTCTTGCCATTCCTTAAATGCACCGATTAAAAATTTTTTATATGGTTTCAACTTGTCTATCGGGTCGGTCGCAAAATGTATTTTATAGTTAATAAAATCCTTTTCAGCAATTCCTAAAAAATCAGTTAGTTTTATCATGACACATTAAAATATTAATCGTCTACGTCGAGATTTTCGATAAAACTGTCTTTTGCCGCAGGTTTGCTGTCTCCGTGACGAACGAATATCATCGTCACAAACGCCAATGCCACGAATATGAAAGCATAATAAAACAGCGGACGCATACTCCCGAACAAATCCATTACCGCGCCCGAGAGTATCGGCGTAACGATCTGCGCAGCCATACTCGCAGTGTAATAATAGCCTGTAAATTTACCTACGTTACCGCCGCTTGCGAGTTCGACAACCATCGGGAAAGAGTTAACGTTAATTGTAGCCCATCCGATTCCCGCCAAAGCAAACAGGACGTCAAGCAATATAACAGAAGAGCCTGCGGTCATAAATGTTGCCCCGAAGAACGCCAGAGCAAGCATACATACCCCTATTAAAATACTCTTCTTTCTGCCTATTTTCTGCGCGAGAAAGCCGACAGGTACATATGATATAATCGCCGCGCCCTGCGCAATCAATAATGTTGTATTATAGTCTTTATGTAAAACATTGGTCGCATAAAGCGAATACTTCGACGTAACCGCGTTGTAACCTATGTACCATAATGCGACGGACGCCAGAATCAAAATAAGGCTTACGAGCTCGGGCTTTGTCAGTTTTCTGTTGCCCTCGTCTGCTTTTTCTTCATCTTCGGTTTCAAGCCCGTACTTAACGGTATCGGCATGCATGTCTTCGACCCAAGCGGGTTCTCTCACCTTCCAGACAAACGCCAACAACCCTATTATCATCAGCAAACATACCGCACCGATAAACCCGGTATAACTCATCAATTGATTAAAGGTTTTACCCGTCTTGAAAACTATGCCGAGAACAAGCACAAGCATACCGCCGGCAGTTCCCATAAGATTTATTACCGCGTTTCCCTGAGACCGCAATGGTTTTACGGTAACGTCCGGCATAAGCGCGACGGCAGGCGAACGGAACGTCGCCATAGCGATAAGCGTAAGCAACAATAAGCAACCGAACAATATAAGCGGCACGGGATCGGAAACGGTCTGTCTCCATGCGTGTTTGGAAAGCGCGGGATTTACAAGATTTGTATATGCGTTTTTAACATATGACTTATCTACCGTTTCGTCTCCCCGTTTATATACGACGGTTTTCCCGTCTTTTACGGCGGTCAGCATAAAATATTCGCCGTCTCGATAACCGTAAACCGTTTCCGGCATATTATGGTCGTCAAGATATTCGGCGTTGATGTTTTTATACCAGTTTTTCACTTCGTTTTTTTCGGTTTCGGAGAGATCCGAATAATTTTTGCCGAAAACTATCTTCGAGGCATAATCTTGTATTTCATACTTTTCCGACGCCGATTTATTTGTAAACGCGCTGTATTCGGCATTCGTTATTTCATAATTTTCATCGAAAAGTTGTTCGTAAAATTCTCCGCCGTCTTTAACGTTCAATTTTGCGAGTTGTGCGTTATCCGCAAACGTCAGACAGAAGAAAGAACATGCAGCCACAATCGTCCCGAGTACTATGTAAGGAGTCCTTCTGCCGAATCTGGTTTTTGTTTTATCCGATAACGCACCGAAAAGCGGTAACATAAATAACGCTATTATATTATCGAGCGACATTATTACGCCGGAAAGCGTCTGATTAAGTCCGAATTTATTGACCAGCATCATCGGCACGATACTGTCGTACGCCTGCCAGAATGCGCATATCAGAAAAAACGCAAATCCGACGAATATCGTCTTTTTATAATTGAGTTTCATCATTTTCTCCTCAGTACAAACGGCTTATTTAAGATATAACAGACGATGGCACGACTCGCATTCTACGATTCCTCCGCCGAGCAAGGTTTTATGCTGAGCATCGGGCAACGCTTTTCCGCATGCGCAATACGCACCGCTTTTACCGAGTTCGGTCGCCCTGTTCAGGACGGGGAAAATTCTGTCTTTTCTCCTTTGTTTATACTTTTCCATAATATCCGCAGGAATATCTTTCTCTATCGATGCAAGTTCCTTACGGATAGCATCGATTTCGTCCTTTTTTGAATCCTTTAACGCATTATATTTGGGCGCGTACGTTTCATATTGAGTTCTTGCCGCTTTCGTTTCGCTTTTGAGCTTACCGAACTCTTTAAGAACAATACCGATTTCTTTAGTAACGTTTTCCAAAGTCGCGGCAAGAGCCTCGATTTCGTTTGACAAAGCTTGCGCCTTTTTCTTGATATACGCAACCTGCTCGAGATCGTCGCCGACGTCAAGTCCGTCATATTCCTTGATTTCTTCGCATAATTTACCGTAAGTCGACGTCAATGCCGAAAACGTATTAGCCAACTCTTCCGCTCTGCCGTCCAACGCGGCTATCTGTTCGTTTACGCCTTTAAGAAAGGTCTGCGCCGAATGAGTCTTTTTACGCTCTTCGCTTTTGCCGAGTTCCGTCTCGATGTCTTTGAGTTTTTTGTCAACATCCTGATATGCAAGTAATTTTTCTATCATATTTTTCTCCTTCCGTCCGCGCACGTCAGGCAAACCTTTCGTCGCGGAAGAAATATATTTCTTCGCTTTTTAATATCTCGCGGCATTTATCCGCAAATTTTCCTGCGCCGTAATTTTCGGTCGCATAATGGGTGCAACTTAACACAATCAATCCGCATTCCAATGCTTTCAATAAAACATGATGCGGAATATCCGCAGACGCTACGGCGTCTGCGCCGCGTTTTACAGCCTCGTCGACAGCCGTTTCATCCAGCCCTGCGCCGCAAAACGATGCCAATCGCTCTATTTTTTTATTTTCATCGCCGTATAACCAGAATTTATCCGTCGAAAAAACTTCTCTGTATCTCCGCGCCAGGTCTTTCGCCGTTACGTTATGCAGTTCCGAAACTCTGCCGTACCCGACATTATCGCCGAGCGGTTCGATAATTTCTGTAATTTTTCCGCCGAGTCCTTCGGCAAAATAATAATCTATACCCTCTTGCGCGCAATCCAGATTCAGATGCATCGATATAACGGCAATATTGTTGCGTATACACTCGTATAACGGAGAATTCTCCGCCACCGCCTTGACAGGTCGATATATTGCGGGATGATGCGTAACTATCATATCGGCGTTGACTTTAATCGCCGCCTTAACGCTTTCACAGGTTAAATCCAGACAAAACAATATTTTATTTATATTTCCGTTATTGCCGACGATTATTCCGCTGTTATCGTATCCGTCTTCCAGTTTCACCAGTTTATCCGATAATTCTATCGGCGCGATACCGCAAAGTTTCGCGAATATATCTTTATAATTCATTTTAACGCCTCACGCATGTGTGCAATTCTCTTTTCTAGTTTATCTTTTGCGTCGTCTGATGCTTTGCTTTCGGCATTTTCGAGTCCGGCAATAGCCACATTGATCATTGCGACGAAATCGTCGCCTTTTTCTTTCAGATTATCTCGCCCGAACGCATATTCCATATCGGTATAAAACCCTCCGTCGCCTTTACATGCAACCAGAACGTCGTAAAATTTACCGTCTCTGAACGTGTAATCGCGTAAAATTTTATATCCTGAGCCTATAACCGTACGCCGAACCTTTTCGGTGTTTTTCATAGGTTGCAGAACAAGTTGTTCCGGGAGATTTTTTGCCGACGATAATATTTCGGAAATAATATCTCCGCCCATACCGGCTATAAGCGCACAATCCGCAAAACCGACGTTATCGAATCCGTCCGACACGACGGCAGCAAATTTATCGGGAAAGTTCTGCGATAACAGAGTCTCGGCTTTTTTCAGACACTCGGCGGATATATCCGAAACGATTACCCTTTCGCATTTACGACGTAAAAGCATTGCGTTTGCGATATACCCGTGATCGCAACCTATATCCGCGAAAATTCCGCATTGCGGTATAAGCGATAAAAGAGTTTCGAGTCGTTTAGTCAATGAATTCTTTCAACCTCTTACTTCTGGACGGATGACGAAGTTTACGAAGTGCTTTCGCCTCTATCTGACGAATACGTTCACGCGTAACGTTGAATTCCTTACCGACCTCTTCCAATGTCCTCGGTTTACCGTCGTCAAGACCGTAACGCAACCTTAAAACCTTTTCCTCTCTGGGCGTAAGCGTATCAAGTACTTTGATAAGTTGCTCTTTCAGAAGATTGCTTGCAACGATGTCCGTCGGCGCAAGAGCCTGCTCGTCCTCTATAAAGTCGCCGAGATGGCTGTCCTCCTCCTCGCCGATAGGTGTTTCGAGCGAGACGGGATCCTGCGAGATTTTCAGAATTTCAATGACACGCTGTTCCGGTATGCCCATTTCTTTTGCGATTTCCTCGGGCGTCGGCTCTCTGCCGTATTGCTGTAACAGAAGTCTCTGCACCCTGACGACTTTATTTATAGTTTCGACCATGTGAACGGGTATTCTTATCGTCCTCGCCTGGTCGGCAATCGCACGGGTTATCGCCTGACGTATCCACCATGTTGCATAAGTGGAAAATTTGAAACCCTTCTGATAATCAAACTTCTCTACGGCTTTCATAAGCCCAAGGTTACCTTCCTGAATCAAATCGAGAAACTGCATGCCCCTACCTACGTATCTCTTTGCGATAGAAACGACGAGTCGAAGGTTTGCGACCGATAGTTCTCGTTTTGCGTCTTCGTCGCCGTCCATCATCTTTCTCGCAAGATCGATTTCGTCATCGGCAGAAAGTAACGGTACTTTACCTATATCTTTAAGGTACATCTTTACGGGATCGTCCATACTGATTTCTTTCAGTAACTGATCGTAAAGTTCTTTGTCTTTCTCGTAATCGTCGACAATCCTGATCCCGTTGTCTTCGAGAACCTTATAAATCTCTTCCATTTGCGACGAATCGATATCTATCTTTTCGAGTTTATCGCAAAGCGTATCCGACCCGATACTGCCCTTCGGCTTATATACCGCGACGAAATCGTTTTTTAATTGTTCTAATTGTTCTTCGGTAATGCTCATATGGTTTTATCCTCCGCTATTTAAGCGTTGAAAGTTTTGCGGTTACGCCCGCAATCGCGGGCAGAAGTTCTTTTCTTTTTTCGGTGTCGGTTTCTGCGGAATAAACCGCATTCAACTCTTTAAGTTCGTTTTCGAGAGTCTCTTTTTTCAGAGAATTGATACAATCGATAAAATACTTTCGCTCTCCTGACGTACCGAATACGCTGTCGCCCGCAGAAAGAACGGCGTTGTACTCCGTAAGTTCGTCACCGGAAAACTCGCTTGCAAGTTCCGACGGGAACGCCTCTCTCCCTTGTTCGCGGTATGAGGCTACGGTATCCCACAATCTTCTGTGAACGGGCAACAAATCGAAACCGCTTAAATCGGCATATTTTGAATACGGCTTATTGAACAGCATAGCGCAAAGCGCGAATCTTGCCGCGCCGGCGTTTCTGCTTTTCTGCTCGACGGCTTCGGTCGCCTTTTCGACGGTTTCGCCTGTTTTTGTTTTTCCGACGCTTTCCACTTTTGAAACGTCTCTGCTTAAAGACTCGTATGTCGTACCGGTATCTTTGCCGAGTTTGCGCAACAAATCTTCTTTTACGCTTTCCGATTCGACCTTCGATATTATTTTTATCGCTTCGGCGATATACCGACGTTTACCCGTCGTATCGTTTATATCGAATTCTTTTTTCAGATTCTGTAACTTGAAATCGGTCAGAGGTATGCTCTCTTTGAGAAGTTTGCCGTACGTATCCGCTCCGCGTTTTTTTATAACGTCGTCGGGATCCAGCCCGTCCGGAAGTTGAACAACTCTGACAGTTAATCCCTCGTTAGCAAGGATTTCAAGCCCTCTGATTGTAGCTTTCTGACCTGCGCCGTCGCCGTCGTAACTGATAAGCACGGTATCGGCGTAACGTTTAAGCATTCGCGCCTGTTCGACGGTTAAAGATGTCCCCATCGACGCAACCACGTTCCTGAATCCGCCGGAATATACGGAAATTACGTCCATATACCCTTCAACCATAATTATATCCGATAAACCGTAAAGATTCTTCTCTTTTTTCAGATTATTGATATTGTACAATGTTCTGTTTTTAACAAACAGTTCGGTCTCTTTCGTATTTTTGTATTTGGCAAAATTCGGTTTTTGTTCGAGAAGTCTTCCGCCGAATGCCACGACACTGCCGAGATTGTTGATTATCGGGATAATAAGTCTGCCCGACAGCGCATCATATACGAAAGATTTCCCGTTGTCTCTATCCCTGCGCTGACATACGCCGCATTTCAACATTTCTTCTTCGGTAAAACCTTTAGATTTCAGATGAGACGGAAGGGAAAACATATCGAGCGATGCGCCTAATCCGAAAGCCGTGGCCGTTTTTGCGTCTATTCCGCGTTTTTTCAGATATTCGCGATGAAGTACGGCATTGCCGGTTTTGAGGTTGTTCACATAGAAATACGCCGTCGTCTTCATAAGAGACAGCAATCTTTCTCTGTCGGAACGATCTTTCGCTATCTGTTTATAATCTCTGTCGTCGTCCGGAAGAGCCAGTCCGGCCCGTTCCGCAAGATACCTCACCGCGCCTACATAATCTAGGTTCTCCATAGTCCTGACGAATGTAATCACGTCTCCGCCGCGCCCACATCCGAAACACTTGAAAAACTGCCCCGCGGAATTAACCGTAAACGACGGCGTTTTTTCCGAATGTCCTGGCAACGGACAGCAAGCCCAGTAATTTACGTTACCGCGTTTTTTCAGAACACAATATTTACCGACGACGTCAACTATATCGTTCTTTGCTTTAAGGTCGTTTATGAAATTTTCGTCTAACGCCAAACTGCCCGCCTCCTTTTTTCATTTTACGATAATAACGTGGTTATCTTAAGAAGAAATTCTTCGGCACAAAGATTTCTTCAAATGCGTAAACCGCATACCTGTCCGTCATACTTGAAATATAATCGGACACGACCGTATCTTCGTCGTATGTTTCCAATTCTTTCAGATAAAATTCGGGCAACTTGTCCTTATGAGTTTTGAAATACCCGTACATAAGTTCTATCATTTGTTCCGCTCTGCCCTCTTCGGCTTTGGCTGCAGAACCTATGTATACCTTTTCAAACATAAAATCACGCAATTCGTCCGCTGCCGCCGATATTTCGTCTCCGAGTGTAATTTCGCTTTTACCGAGCGAACTTTCGTACACCGACAATATCATCGTGTTTATACGTTCGCTTGTCGTCCTGCCGAGAACCTTAATCGTTTTTTCGGGAAGATCGCGTTCGGTTATAATGCCTGCGCGAAACGCATCGTCTATATCGTGATTGAGGTATGCTATTCTGTCCGAAAAAGATACGACTTTCCCCTCGCATGTATGCGGATGCCCTGATTTTTTGTGTTCGACTATACCGTCGCGAACTTCGTATGTCAGATTCAGCCCTTCTCCGTCGTTTTCCAATTTCTCAACCACCCTCAACGACTGAACGTTGTGTTCAAAACCGTGCGGATTCAATCTGTTAAGAACTCTTTCCCCGGAATGCCCGAAAGGAGTATGTCCAAGATCGTGACCGAGGGCGATCGCCTCTGATAAATCTTCGTTAAGCGACAGACATCTGGAAATAGAACGAGCAATCTGCGCCACGTCAAGGGTATGAGTAAGACGCGTCATATAGTGGTCTCCTTCCGGGGAAAAGAAAACCTGCGTTTTATTCTTTAATCTGCGGAAGGCTTTTGAATAAATTATTCTGTCTCTGTCACGTTGAAATTCCGTACGCATAGGACACGGCTCTTCAACCCTTTCTCTGCCCCGCGTGTTTTCGGAAAAACATGCGTAAGGCGAAAAGAAAGCGCGTTCTTTTTCATAAGTCTTTTGTTTTTCGTTAAAGAAGATTCCGCCCATATATTTCTCACAAAATATTACTCTATTATATTATTCTATATAAAAATGTAAAAACCCTCTAATTTTTTGAAGAAATTTATAAAAATTTAAAAAACGAATTTTTTCGCCGATCACAAACGTTTGTTTTATCTCTCTATAACGAATACGTGAATCGTACCTTTATCGAAATAATATTTACCGTCGGCGGAAGGCTCGCCGCCGTCTACGGATATTACCCTGTGCCCGCTCAGAGAATTGTCTGCATTAAAATAAGCGGTATCCCCTTGCGACATAGTTCCCTGAACATATCTGATCATCTGATATTTATAATTATTGTTTTCGTCGTAAATATCGATTACGCTGATAACCCACGCTTTATCTGTCGGCGGAGTCATTCTGACATATAACATCGTTCTTCCGCGATATTCGTCAACGGTTATTGCGGTAAACGGCGTCGTCATAGCCTTGTCGATAAAAATCGAAATCTGCGGCAATAAAACTTCGGATCTTATGGTTATAAAAGTACTTTGCGTATCAAAATCGCCGAAGAAATTCATTACGTCGGCATTTGTAACGGTATCGCCGACGGGAACATACATAGTCGGAGAATACATATAGCCGTTAATTTTGAATTCTATATAGCCGATATACTCGTTTTCGGTCGTATCGGTTTCAACCGAAATACCGTTATAAAACGCGTCGTCGAAATCGTTATAAGAGAAATTTATCGTTTCGCAATCGGATTCCGTGAAATTTTTCGTTACATCTTCGTAAACGACTTCATATTCGTCATCGTATCCTACTTCGGTTATTTTACCGTCTTTTGCTATAATACGCGCCTTATATGTTCCGACTATCGAATAACTGTCTTCGGACGAATCGGATTCCCGGCGATATTCCATGGCATAGCCGAACGTAACGGAATCGTCGTCGCCGCGTTCGAGAGAAAACAATATGTCGTCGGTTTCGCACTCGTCGACAATTATTTTGCAAATATCGTCGTATGTTTCGCCTTTACCGATCAGATATTCCTCCATCGCATCGGCGGGCGAATAACTCATCTCTTCTTCCGCTTTATCCGGCGCGACATATCTTCCGCTTTCTGAAAAGATTTCACCGCTTTCGGGTGATTCTGTTTTTTCGTAGAGTTTTGTTCGTTCGACCCCGTCGACCGTCACGGTTTTTATTACTTTTGTGGTCTTCGCTTCACGCCTTTTTACTCCGTTTAACACGGATTCGTGTTCTTCGACGGAATAATACTTGTTGCCGTTCTTTGTTTCCGACAGATTAATCGTCCGCGAATTTTCACCGCGCGACAAAACAAAATGTCGGGCAAAAGTATACCCGTCGACCGTATCGAGAGCGGCATCTCTGGCTGCGATCAGATCGGCGAAGTCATCGGTTTTTTTCGTCTCGCTATTCTTGCATGCCGAAATTCCCGACATGATTATCGCGACGAAAGCCGCGACGATCAATCTTGTGATTCTTTTTTTCATATTATATCTCCTTTGATTTTGTTACTGTTTCATAATGCGGCGGTATAAATTCTTGTTTCGGTTAAAATACATAGATGCGAAAATATTTTATTTATTATATCATATATTGCTTGATTCCGCAAGCAATAAAACACGATAAATTTCATAACGAGACTGCATGCGACCATTTCAGTATATGAAAAAATGAGGTAAACCGTTTCGGGTTACCTCATTCGGATAAAATTTATTGCCGATCAACTGTTTGAAAATTGACTGTTATACAATTCGGCGTAAAATCCGCCTTTTCTCATCAGTTCGTCGTGCGAACCGCTTTCGATGACGTCTCCGCCGTTCATCACCAGAATCAGATCGGCGTTTTTGATCGTTGACAGACGATGCGCTATGACAAAACTTGTTCTTCCCTTCATAAGTTCGTCCATCGCGCGTTGAATCACCAGTTCCGTGCGGGTGTCGACCGACGAAGTTGCCTCGTCAAGTATCAGCATCGGAGAATTCTGTAACATGGCACGGGCTATAGTCAATAATTGCTTTTGTCCCGTCGAAACAGAAGTGTTTTCAGACAATACGGTATCGAATCCTTCGGGAAGAGAATGCACGAATTTATCGAGTCCGCACGCTTTGCATACCTCTTCGAGCCGTTCGTCGGTTATACCTTTCATATTGTATACAAGATTTTCGCGAACCGTTCCCTCAAACAGCCAGGTATCCTGTAATACCATAGAAAACAGTTTATGGTCATTTTCTCGCGTAATATCGTTGATAGACACTCCGTCTATCGTAATATCTCCGCCGTTTATATCGAAAAACCTCATAAGCAGATTAACCATTGTGGTTTTACCCGCCCCGGTAGGACCTACTATCGCAATTTTCTGTCCGGCTTTCGCCCTTGCGGAAAAATCTTTGATAACGATTTTATCGGGCGTATCGGGATAAGCGAATCTGACGTGAGAAAATTCTACGTCGCCCCTGACGGAAAGAAGTTCTTTGTTTTTTTCGCTTTCGTCCGGCATTTCTTCGCTTTCGAGAAAATCGAATATTCTGTGCGCCGACGCCGATGCTGTCTGCAGATTCGTAAGCCCCTGCGCTATCTGCGTAAGCGGCGAAGTAAAAAGTCTGACATACAGAATGAACGAAACTATGACACCGAATTTTATCGTTCCGTTTACTACGAATACAGATCCGAAAACACATACGGCGACATACGCGACGTTGCTTATCACACTCATGACGGGTTGCATTATTCCGGATAAAAACTGAGATTTCCAGTTAGCATCGTAAACGTCGAGATTTAATTTGTCAAATGTCGAATTAACTTTTTTATCTGCTCTGGAAAGCCTTATCGCCTCGTGTCCGGAATACGTCTCTTCGATATACCCGTTAAGTTCGCCGAGACACTTCTGCCTTGCCACAAAGTATCTCTGCGATCTCTTCATTATAACGACAGTCAGAGCCATCCCGAGAAATGTTATCCCGAGCGAAATAAGCGCAAGTCGCCATTCGGTAACAAACATCATAATCAGACACCCGACAAATTGCGTAACCGCACCTATTATAGTCGGAAGACTGTTTGTAAGCCCTTGCTGAAGAGTCGAGACGTCGTTTGTAATACGGCTTAACACGTCGCCCTGCGATGTAGTATTGAAATATTTCTGCGGTACTTTGTTTATCTTTGCGGACAATTCTCCGCGGAGTTTATACGACATTTTCAAAGTAACCACAGCCATTATATATTGTTGCAGAAATCCGAAAGCCGCGCTGAAACAGTACAGGCAGATTAAAGCGATACCGATTTTTGCGATCGCTCCGAGGTCAATCGAGCCGAAGAGTCCGTCCGACATGATATTTGCTATATCGCCGACTTTATCGGGACCGATGATCGTTATTACCGCGCTTGCCGCCGCAAGTATCAGGGCTATCACTACCCAAACAAGGCTCCTTTTCATGTAGTCCGCACTACGTCTGAGAGCGAGAATTCTGCCGTTGGCATTTTTATTCATATAAATCACCTCGCCTTATGCAAGTTCAGCCGCGCTTAACTGCGACTCGGCTATTTCACGATAAACTTCGCAATCACTCATAAGCGCATCATGCGTCCCGTAACCGACGACTTCGCCTTTATCCAGAACAAGGATTTTATCCGCATGTCTGATTGTCCCGACACGTTGAGCGACTATTATCTTGGTGGTCTCTCCGAATTTTTCATTCAGTTCACCGCGTAATTTAGCGTCCGTACGATAATCAAGAGCCGAAAACGAATCGTCGAAGACGAGTATTTCCGGTTTTCTCGCCAATGCTCTGGCAATGGAAAGTCTCTGTTTCTGCCCGCCCGACACGTTTCTGCCCAGTTGCGCTATCTTATAGTCAGATTCCCCGGGTAATTTATCGACAAACTCTTTCGACTGCGAAACTTCTATCGCCTCACTTAAATCGGCATCGTCAAAGTCGGTTGCGCTTTCGCCGAAAAATACGTTATCTTTGACAGAACCCGAAAAAAGCGCGGCTTTCTGTGTGGCGAAACCGATTTTATTCAGAAGATCCGACGACTTATAATCCTTTACGTTCAGACCGTCAACCAACACTTCGCCGCCGGTTGCATCGTACGTTCTCGGAATAAGACTTACGAGCGTTGTTTTACCCGACCCGGTAGCACCGATTATCGCAAGCGTTTCGCCCTTGTCTACTTTGAAACTGACGTTTGAAAGTTCGTCTTCACCCGAACCAGGATATCTGAACGATACGTTTCTGAACTCGACGGTCCCCGATTCGTCGGAAATTCCCGCCGAACCGTCTTTTATCGACGACTCTGCCGATAACACTTCGTTTATACGCTCGGCAGAAACCTGAGCCTGCGGAAACATCATAAATATCATAACCAGCATCATAAACGACATAACAATATACGTCGCATAAGTGCTGAATGCAAGAATTTCGCTGAAAAACGACATCCTCGCCGCCGTATCGGCAACAGAAATATTGTTTAACAACGCTGCGCCAACCCAGTATATCGCAAGCGTAAGACCGCTCATTCCGAGTGTCATCACGGGATTTATAAGCGCGAACATCTTCTGATTTTTCATCTGAAGATCGAACATTTCCTTACTCGGTTTATCAAATTTGGCATTCTGATAATCTTCGGCGTTGAACGCGTGCACGACATTTATGCCGGTAAGATTTTCGCGCGCCACACGGTTGATTTTATCGGTGGCCTGCTGAACTTTACGAAACCTAGGTATACATATCGACATTACCATGAAAACGGTCACACAGATAACTATTACGAAAGCCGCGGTAACAGCGGACAATTCCCAACTTTTACCGAGTATTTTTATTACCGCCCAGACAGCCATTATCGGGGCTTTAATCATCATCTGTAACCCCATAGCTACGATCATCTGAATCTGAGTAACGTCGTTAGTCGTTCTGGTTATAAGGCTCGGCACGGAAAAATCCTGCATTTTCTCTTTATCGAGATCTATAACGCGTCTGAAAATCTTCTCACGCACGGTAAAACTGAAACCCGATGCCGTCCGTGCGGCAAGATAACCGCACATTATAGCCAGAATCGCGCTTACAAGCGTACACCCGAGCATCTTAAGCCCGACGTGTACTATCGCATCCGTTGCGCCCGATGTCTTTATCAACGTCGTGAGTTCGGTCATAAAATCAGGCAGTCGTAAATCGAAATAAACCTGCCCGACGACAAATACAACGCATATCATCGCCATTATAATCTCTTTCGGTCGCATACTTTTCAACAACTTAAACATTGCCCTCTTCCTCTCTTCGTTTACCTGCAATTATCTCGTCTACGTTGCGTTCGATTTTAGACATTGTTGCGCGGAGCGCCTTAATTTCGTCTTCGCCGACACCTTTAAGCGTACGCGCATAAAACTCTTTCTGAATTATTCTGCCCTTTTCGATAATCGGCGTAGCGGCGGGCGTAACTTTCAACAATATTCGTCGTCTGTCTTCAGGCGCAGGACTCCTTTCGATCAATCCTCCGGCAACAAGCCGCTCTATATGCACGGAAACGATCCCGGATTTGAACCCCCGGATTTTACAAGCGTCTTTCGCCGTTGCTCGTTCCGGATTATTCGCCAGATAAAGCAAAATATCCAAGGCTAGCGGCGGAATTCCCGTATCTTTACAAAGCGGTTGCAACGCCGCATGATACGCCTCAACTGTTTTATTTGCATTATCGAACATTTTCGCCGGCTGAAAATTCATATCGGTATTGCCTCCTTAAAAATATTCTAATTTTAGAATGTCTATTATTATATATAATTTTATGACGATAATAAATTATCGATGTGTTTTTCTGATGAAAAAAAAGGCTTACGGGATTAAACCGTAAACCTCATGTATCATATACAAACAACTATATTACAATTTATTCTTTTTCTTTTTTATATTCGCAACCAAAATCCGTATGGCGGCAAGAACCACGCAGAATGCGCTTGCCGATGCCAAAAGCTCGAATACGGCATTCCAACCGACGCCGTCTGCCAAAGCACCCAGACCATACGAACTGATAGTACTGCCTATATAGCAAAAACCGTTAAGAACGCCTGCAACCAGACCCGAATTGAGTTGCTCTTTATAGTAAAGCGGAAACATACTGGTAACGGCATTGTTGACAGCCGACGTCATCAGCGAAACAAGCGACAAACATATCAACATTATAGCCGCGCCGGTATTTACAGCCGCTATTACTATCGCTATCAACACGGTAATTACGGCAAACGCAAGAGCGCACAGATTAACTATATCTTTGATTTTTTTATTCATCGCCACGGCGAGAGCCGTTCCGAATAATGCCAACACGGGTAACAACAACGTCAGAAGTATACTTAAAAAGTCGGGCATTGCGTATATATCCGATAAAATTTGCGGTATCCATGTGGTAAGTCCGTCTTTTACCAGATTAGTTACCACCGCAAACAATGCAAGGACGATTATCGTCATAAGCAACGCCCCGCTCGTCTTCTTTTTCTCGTTGCCGAGATCCTGCATTCCGACGGCAGATGTTCCCGCAGCGGATTTATCGGTTTTTACGACGAGTTTTCTATAAGACGTCGCCCAGAGAACCGCGAGCATCGGCAATGCGACTATCGCAACGTAAAATGCATATTTATAACTTGACGAGTTGTTTATTACGGCGTTGAACAGCGCTGATATACCATATGTCACGAATGTACCGACTGCGACCGACGTTCCCATAACGACCACCGCTTTAGGACAATAGTCGTCGGACAGATTTTCGGACAACAATCTGATCAGTGTCGGCCACAGGACAGACAGCGTCGCTCCGTTAATAAACCAAACATATTTGAAAATCGCAAAATTATCGCAAAACGCCATTATGGCATTGCAACATGCCGACGCAAGCAACGCTCCCAACACAACGAAATAAACGTGATATTTCTTGCAGAATATTCCGTTTATAACCTGCCCCGCACCGTATGCGAAGAAAAAGCATGTTCCTACAAGTCCCGCGGCGGCTTTATCTACCGCAAAATACGATCTTATAACCGAAATGTTCGCGCTGTAACAATATTTGCCCAAATAACTTGCCGTATATATCGCCCAACAAAGAGCGACTAAAAGCATCTGCCGTTTATCGACCGTTTTTTTTCTGTTTTCTATTCTGTCTGCCATACTAAATCAATGTCGGTCGTTTATACCTCTGAAAAATCCTTAAATATTATCAATACTTATTTACTATGGCAAGCATTTCGTCGTATCTGCTCTCCATATCCGCGACGAGTTTGAACTGAGAACGCGTTCTGTCTATATTCTGCCCTTCTCTCGTCTTACGGAAATAAACGTCACCGTCGAGATAATCGGTCAAAAATCTTATGCCGCACTCATACGTCATCAATATAGCACCCATAGGTAAATTTTGTCTTTCTATATCCGTTATTGTATCGCCGAACACGCTGAGATATCCTTTGGTATACGTTTCAAACAGATTCATATCGAATATCACTTTTTCGGTTTCGGGTGTATCTTCGAGACACGGATTACAACCGAACCTGATAGAATCACCGAAGTCATAGCATATACTGCCCGGCATCATCGTATCGAGATCGATTACGCAAACCGCCTTATCGGTTTCGGTATCTATAAGCACGTTGTTTAACTTAGTGTCGTTATGGGTCACTCTCTGCGGCATTTTTCCGCACCCGAGAAGATCGACTATAGTATGGGTGATTTTTTCGTGCGCAAGAGCGAATTCTATTTCTTTTTTTACGTCTTTCGCTCTGTCGAACTTATCTTCGGCAAGCGACTTTTTGAAATTGGCAAACCTCTTGACGGTGTTGTGGAAATCGGGCAGGACCTCAAAAAGTTTACTGCTGTCGAATCTGTCCAAAAGCATGGCAAACTTACCGAATGCAACCGCGCTCTCGTAAAAATGCTCGGGTTTCTCGACTACGTCATACCCCTTTGCACCTTCTATGAAAACGTAAACGCGATAGCAATCGCCTTCCACGGTACGATAATAAGTATCTCCGCTTTTGGTCATTACAAGCGTAAGACTCTCCCTGTCGGGATTTCCGCCTCTTGCGACGATCTCGGCACGATTGAATTCGGTAACGAGTTTAATGTTGTTCATAAGTCCGTCGACGTTTTTGAACAGATTGGTGTTTATACGCTGAACTATATATCTCACTTTTTTACCGTTTTCGTTATATACGGCAACATAGGTTCTGTTAATAAGTCCGCTGCCGTAGGGCTCGCAATCGACAAATTCGCCTTTAATCGAAAAATTCGACAATAAATTTCTGAAATCCATAAAATTCTCCTTTTGCACAATTTTAAGACGACCGCCGTTATAAGTCAAGACTTATAACGCGTTTTTTCCTTTTGCGAAATTTTATATAAAATCTACATAATAATTTTACGTTTCGGAATACTTATCGTATGAAAATTTCCAAGTCGCTTATGCAGAATAAAAAAGTGCTGAAAGCATTGTTGCCGTCGGACGACGTTATATTTTTCGATTTTGTCGTCGGAAGTAAAGACGCGCTTGCCGTGTATGTCGATTCGATAACCGACAGAGAAATGCTCGGGCTGGAAGTTTTGTCACCGTTGAAATCATCGAAAATCTCGGGCGGAATGAAATCAATCGCAAAAAAAATAACTTCCGCAAACATTAAACAGGTCGACGAAATCAAAGCAGCCGCAGACGAAATTCTGCAGGGTTCGACACTTATACTTATCGACGGAAAAATCGGCGGAATAACGGTAGATCTTAAAAAGTTCGACGTGCGCGCGATAGCGGAACCTCCGACCGAACTCGCGATAAGAGGACCGAGAAACGGGTTTATCGAATCGATAAAAACAAACCTGAGTTTAGTAAGACGATACCTTAAAACCCCATCGTTGAAAATAGAAATGCTGCAGGTCGGAAAGTACACTTCGACGGCTGTCGCGCTTATGTCGATCGACGGCATCACCGACGATAAACTCACTGATAAAATACGCAAGAAATTACAAAGTATAGACATAGACGGAATACCCGACAGTTCATACCTTACAAAGATGCTTAACGAACGTAAAAATTCCCTGTTCAAGCAAATAGGTTCTACGGAACGCCCCGACGTTTTAATCGAAAGAATGCTGGAAGGAAGAGTCGGAATACTGGTGGACGGTTCACCGTTTGCGCTGACGCTGCCGTATATGCTGATCGAAGACTTTCAGACCGCAGAGGATTATTATATTTCACATTACCGCGCAAACCTGGTAAGAACACTGAGAGTTTTCGCGATTTTCTTTTCGGTATTTCTCCCCGGACTTTTCGTCGCGGCGGAATTGTTTCACCTGCAACTTATACCGTTGAATTTTCTGCTGACGATAGTAAACAGCATCAAAGGCATACCGCTGTCGCCAAGCCTTGAAATGTTCTTTATCCTGCTGATATTCGAGATACTTAACGAAACAAGCATCCGAATGCCGAAATACGTCGGTATGGCATTAGCAATCGTAGGCGCTCTTGTGCTCGGCGAAACCGCCGTAAACGCGGGGCTTGTGTCTACGCCCTCTCTGCTTATCATGGCAATGTCAGGCATCAGTATTTATACCGTTCCGGAACTTACAGAAACGACTTCGCTCTTAAGATTCGTCGTGCTTATCGTCGCGGGATCTGTCGGAGGATACGGAATCGTACTTATAGAGGCTTTTCTTGTATGTTATTTATGTACGACGGAAAACTACGGCGTACCTTACGCCGCGCCGTACTCGCCGCTTATTCTGAACGATTTGCAGGACGGCATTTATATGTCGGACGCCACGTCTATGCCGTTACGCCCCGAGGCGTTAAAGCCAAAGAACAAGAGGAGACAAAATGCAAAAGGAAAATAATATTTGCGTACGCCAGATATGTTTCATGTTAGTATCGTCATGCGCCATAGGGAAAATGATAGTCGCGCCCGCGCTCGGTGCGAAGTATGCCGACGAAGCGTTATGGATTTCCGCGCTGATAAATTTCATAATCGACGGAGTATTTGTCGTATTCGCCCTGTTTTTAAGCGAAAAATTCGACGGAATGACTTTCTTTGAAATTCTTGAAACGTCTTTCGGAAAAATCTTTGCTAAAATCGTCTATTTTCTGTTTTTCATATTCTTTATGGTAAGGGCGTTCATACCTATCGTGGAGCAAAAAAATTATATCGAAATCGCCCTGTATGAAACCGCGCCGTCGGTTCTGACATTCCTTGCGTTTTTCCTCTTTTCGTGTTTCTTTTGCTATAAAGGAATCAAGTCGATAGCACGGTGTTCGGATATAGCCGTATGGGCGGCGGGGTTCGGGATAGTCGTACTGCTTGCCCTATCCGTTCCGCTTACCGATATGACGAATTTAATGCCGCTGATCGGAGTCCCTTTCGGAAAAATTCTGGAAGGCTCTAAAAATACGTTCGTATGGTACTTCGACGGTGTTTATATACTGTTTTTAATCGGTAATTTCAAAAAAGAAAAAGCATATAAACGTAAAATAATGCTGTCGTACGCCGTGATGGCTATCGTCACGATTGTATATATGATGATATTATACGGCGAATTCGGCCCGATAACCGAAAGACAATATTTTTCCCCCATTCAGATGGGTAAAAGCGACGTCGCGCTTTCAAGCGTAGGCAGAATAGATTATATAGCGGGCTTTGTATTCGCTTTTGTTTGCGTGTTTACGATAGCAACGCCGCTGGTCTTCGCATCGTATACGCTGGAAACGGTTTTTGAAATTAGAAACAAACTGATACCGGTATTTATAGTGAACGGAATCGCGCTTATCTCACTGCTGGTCGCGCATGATTATTTTATAGAAATATTCAGATTCCTGAGCAAGAAAGCGATATGGGGATATTTCGCAATCGCATACGTTCTGCCGCTTATAACGATATTCGCGAAAAGGCAAGTAAAATGAAAAAGTTTTTAAGATCTCAATTTCTACCGATACTGATAATATTTACTCTTATTTTATTTCTGACTAATAATTTCGGATTGATAGACATAGAAAAAACCGCGATCGTAATCGCCATAGGAATAGATAAGAACGAAAACGAATACGAGGTTACCGCTCAGATAGCCGTTCCGCAAGCAACGGACGCATCAAAAGACAATTCCGACGCAATGGTTACGGGTAAAGGTGGCACGATTGCAGATGCTATTGACGATATAGGCGTAACGACGGGCTGGTATCCCCTGCTGTCGTTCTGCAACCTGATAGCAATCGGCAGTAACGCGCTTAAAGGTGACGTCATGACTTTCGTCGATTACTTCAACCGAACCGATAAAATTCCGGATTCGTCTTTGCTTGTCGCATGCGAAGGCAAAGCAAAAGACGTTTTATCGGTCAGAACGCCGCTGGATTCAGTCCCGGCGTTCGCATTGGAAAAAATACTGGTTAAAGATATTGCCAAACTTAACCGCATATCGTTTACGAACGTAAAAGATTTTACAAAAGGTTATTTTTCAAAATCTGAAAGCGGATATATGCCCCTGATAAAAGAAATCAAGAGCAACGAAAGCAACAGTGTCGGCGAAGGGAACGGCGGATCGGGATCCGGCTCTCCGCCAATCGGTTCTCAGGGCGAAGATGGCGGGTCCGAAACCGAAAAGGTTTTCGACTGCACGTCGACTTTACTTTTTTACAAAGGCGTCAATGTCGGAATTATAGACGAAGAGGAATCTCTGTTTTTCAATATGAAACGACATAGAACGAAAGATACTTATTTCGATCTGGACGATGCGGAAATCGACGGTAAAAAATTTGCAATGACGCTCGGACTCGAAGAGGCTGAAAAGCACTTTTCGCTGAAAATAGAAAATAAGCCGGTTTTTACCGTGAAACTGACACTTAAATGCCATGTGGAAGATCTGGATAAAAGCGAAGACATCGGTCAACTGTTTACTACCGAAACTATACCGGAGAATGTTTTAAGACAGGCAGAAGATAAAATAAAAGGCATTTACGAAAAGACGTTTGAAAAACTTAAAACATCGGGGTGCGATTTGTTCGGATTAAAAGACGAATTGTATAAATATCATTTCTTCGACTATGACACATATAAAGACGATATATTACAGCAAGTCGAAATTAAAGCAGAAATAAAATGTAGGACGGAAAGAAATACCCGCGCATAAACAAAAAATGCGGTGCTTTAAGCACCGCATTTTCAATCGACATGATACCCGATATTTCTTTTTGCCGACGGATTAAATCCTAAATTACAAATCGACGCGACCAATCCGTAAATTCCGAACGTAAGGAGCGTAAGAAAGAAATAAGCGCAAGTTCTCGATTTCCACCCATCCGGTTTCATACTACTGTGGTTGATTATAAAACTTCCCAAAAAACCGAGAAAAAAAGTTAAAAGAAACCTTGCCAAGTTACTGCTGTTCTGCATAATTAAACCTCCGTATATTTTCAGGTCAATAAACCTGAAAATAGTATATCAGGTCTATTGACCTATGTCAAGTCTTTTGACCTGAAATTTACTATAATTTAACTATGTGGTATATAGAAATTATAAAACAGGTAATGCAAGAAAAGGGGTTGTCCCAACAAGCGTTTGCCGATATTTTAGGTATAAATCAAACGACTGTCAGTCAATGGTTACTCGGGAAAAAGAAACCCGGTTACGACAGTATTCTGCTGTTGTACGAAAAATTTGACATAGAGCCGAATTTACTCTTCGGCATCGAATAACGTTTTATCGATAAACGTAATATTAAACAAGCCTTAAAAAGCGTAAAACGAGCCGCGGCGAAATGCCGCGGCTCGTTTTGTATTTTGTTATTATTCTATTATTCCGTCGACAAAAGAATCAACGTCGAAATCTTCGATGTCTTCTAACTTTTCGCCTACGCCGACGTATGCCACCGGGACTTGCAGTTCGTTACAAAGACTGACGATAAAACCGCCTTTTGCCGTTCCGTCGAGTTTAGTAAGGATTACACCGTCTATTCCGACCGCCTCGTTAAACACCTCTACCTGAGACAAAGCATTCTGCCCGGTTGTGGCGTCAAGCGCGATAAGTTTACGAAAATCCGCCTCGGGAAATTCGCGCTCGACTATCCTCGACATTTTTTTGAGTTCTTCCATCAGATTGGACTTGGTGTGCAGTCTGCCCGCCGTATCGATTATAAGAATATCCGTTCCGCGGGCTTTGACCGAACTGAGTGCATCGAAAACAACGGCTGACGGGTCACTGCCCTCTTCGCTTTTAACTATCTTGACTTTTGCTCTTTTAGCCCATATTTCGAGTTGATCGCTTGCCGCCGCGCGGAAAGTATCCGCCGCGGCAATGGTTACGCTTTTACCATCTTCGACAAATTTATGCGCTAATTTGCCTATCGAAGTCGTTTTGCCCACTCCGTTTACACCTATAACCATAAGTACGGCGGGAGTATCGAAATTAAACTCGTCGGCATTGTTCAGACAATCTTTAAGCGCGTCTTTCAGCGCCTCTACGGCAACGTCTTTATCGCTGACCTTTTCTTCGATCATACGATCTCTGACACTTTCGACAATCTCGTCAGCCGTAGAAACGGAAATATCGGAAGAAATGAGTATGTCGAGCAAATCGTCGTAAAAATCTTCGCCGATCTTATCCTTTGCGAAAAGCACGCGAAGTTTATTGCCCAACCCCTCTTTCGTCTTCTTAAGGGCGTCTTTAATTTTTCCGAAAAATCCCATATTATGCACCTAATTCGTCAACCACTTCGGCAAGTTTGACGGATACAATCTTTGAAACGCCTTTTTCCTGCATCGTTACGCCGTAAAGCGCGTCGGCATGTTCCATAGTAACCTTTTTGTGTGTTATGACGATGAACTGCGTATCCTGAGCAAAGTTGTTGATATAATTGGCAAATCTTTCGACGTTGGCATCGTCCAGCGCAGCCTCGATCTCGTCGAGAACGACAAACGGCATCGGGCGAAGTTTAAGAATGGCAAACAAAATCGCGATAGCCGTAAGAGCCATTTCACCACCGGAAAGCAGAGATATTTTCTGCAATTTCTTCCCCGGCGGCTCGGCGACGATTTCGACACCCTGTTCGAGAGGATCGTCCGTATCGGACTCGTCGAGAATAAGATCCGCACTGCCGCCGCCGAATAACTCCTTGAAAATTCTGGAGAAATTCGAGCGGATTTTTGCAAAGCCGACGGCAAATTTCGTGCTCATTTCAGTCGTAAGTTGCGTTATAACCTCTTTAAGATCGTCTTCGGCTTTCATAAGGTCGTCACGCTGGGTCGCCATTTCGGTATATCTTTCGTTTACGGCGTCAAAGTCTTCGATAGCATTCGGGTTTACCGCGCCGAGAGCGGAAATTCTGCGTTTAAGACGCTTGATTTCCTCTTCTCCGTCGCGATTATCGTAAGAATCTGACTTGAGAGGAAGTGCGGATTCATAATCGAGATCGTATTCTTCCTTAACGCGCTGACCCAAAAATTCGAGTTCGGCGTCTATCTTGGCAAGTCCGTTTTCTTCACCGTAACGTTTACCGTTTAACGTATTGATTTCGGCTGTAAGTTCGTCTCTGCGGAGATTATCCTGCTTGACTTGTTCTCCTAGAGCAGCCTTTTTATCTTCTATAGACGAGCGTTTATTTCTGAGCGCGTTGAGTTGCTCCTGCTGAGTTTCGGTGAGTGCGACCTTTTCCATCTCTTCGATGAATTTGTTGATGACTTCACCGTCGGTGACTATACTCTCTTCGTTTCTCGCAACGAGTTCTTCGGTTTCGCGTTTTTCTTTCAGCGCCTCTTCTACGGTAATTTCGGCAGCCGCGATTTCGCTTTCGATGAACGACAATCTTGTACGGACTTCGGCATTCTCAGCCGTCAAAGCCTCGCGTTTCTTTCTGTATTCGTCAAAGATTTCGCGATGTTTTTCCTCGTCGTAAGATGCCGTGGCTTTTCTCTCCTCGACAGCCTTATTCCCCTCTTCGACCGAGGTGAATTTTTCGCCTATCTCATTGATCCTTGCGCGGATAATCGTCACGCTGTTATTGAGCGAATTGATTTCGGCATCGATGTCGGCTATTATGGACTCGTTCGCGGCAACCTGTTCTTTAAGGGCTACTGCCTCCTGACGAAGTTCCTGCAATTTTGCGTTCAGGTTTACGAGTTCTTCTCTTTGTTCGGAGACCTGACTTTCAAGTTGCTTTTTATCGTTCTCGTACATCGTCATACGTTCTTTCTTCGATTGAACTTCTTTGGATATATCGTCCATTTTTCTGTCCATCGAAAGAAATCCCGATGTGGTCTGACGACGAGAACCGCCCGTCATAGATCCGTTCGACGCAAGAACGTCGCCGTCGAGCGTGACGATTCTGAATGCAAACCCGTAACGCTGCGCTATCGTCTTCGCATTTTCGAGGTCGTCGACTATAAGCGTATTGCCGAGCAAAAACGCTACGATTTTATCATAGTACGGTTCAAATCTGACAAGTTCGCGGGCAAGACCCAACGCTCCCCTGTCTTCCATCGCTCTACGGATTTCCGAGCCTTCGCCGCGCGGTTTTATCGAGGTTACCGGAAGGAACGTCGCTCTGCCGAGTTCGTTGCGTTTCAGGTACGTCATAAGATATTGCGCATCATCGGGGTTTGCGGTTACTATGTTCTGCGCCGCCCCGCCGAGAGCCGTTTCGATGGCAACTTCGTATTTTGCGTCCGTATGTATAACGCTTGCGACAACGCCTTTACTGCGTTTGCCGAGTTCTTCGTTTTGTCTGCATGCCTGCATCAGACGTTTGACCGAGTCGGAATATCCGCCGTAACTCTCTTTAAGATTCTGATAAACCTTTTTATTCGATTCGAGCGATGAAATCTGCGCGTTTAACGAATAGAGTTTGGAATTGATGTCCGATATAACCTGATTGGTCGTAGTTATATCGTTTTCTACGTCGCGTATCTCGTCCTTTGTTCTTTGCGCCTGTTTCTCCGCGCGGACAAGTTGATCGGCTTTATTCTTTCTTTCCTCTTCGAGAGCGTTTCTCCTGCCTACGGACGATTCGATACGATCGAGAGTTTCTCTCTCTTTCTCGGAAAGAACTTCTTTTTCTGCAGACAACGAACCTATGTTCTGCTTTATATCCGCAAGCGATTCGACGCTTTCCATAAGTGTTTTTCTCGCGCTTTCGGCTTTAAGTTCGCCTTCGGTGATAACGGCAACCACTTCGGCGAGTTCCGCGCTTATTTTTGCGGCACGGGCGGTCAGTTCGACGTTTTCGCGTTTCAGCGATTCGGCGTAAGCTGATCTCTCCTGCGCTCTGCCGGACAATTCGTTTATACGCGTTTTGGACGCCGCGATTTCGGCTTTCAGCCTTTCGGTTTCGCTCTTGAAATAACTTATTTTCTCATTGTAGAGTTTAGCCTCGCCCGACTGGCGCTCAAAATCCTTGGTTTTGTCGATAAGTTCTTCGTTTATCGCGCGGATATACTCGTCAGCCTGAGCGATATGAAGTTGATGTTCGTCGTAATCTTTACCCGCTTGTTCGAGGTCGGCGTTTTTCACGGCAATCTCGTCGTCGATTGCGGCGATACGGGCGTTTATCCTTGCTTTTTCTTCCGACGCATGCTCGCTTTTATAGAGGAAATTATTGACCTCGTTGAATTTGAGTTGTTCGCTGAGCGCATTGTACGTTCTGGCTTTTTCCGCCTGTTTGGACAGCGGCTCGATTTGTCTTTCGAGTTCGGTCGTGATATCGACGATACGGCTGATATTGTCGCGCGTTCTGTCAAGTTTACGCATCGTTTCGAGCCTTTTCGCCTTTGTCTTGGCAATGCCTACCGCCTCTTCGAATATTCCTCTTCTGTCTTCGGGTTTGGAAGAAAGTATTTCCGAAACCTTGCCCTGACCGATTATGGTATACCCTTCTTTACTTACACCGCATTCGTGCAATGCGTCGACTATATCGCGAAGTCTAGCCGGAGTTTTATTGATATAGTATTCGCTTTCGCCCGAACGGAACAGTTTACGGGTAAAAACGACTTCGTCGAAGTCGATGTTCTTGAATATTCTCGCGGTATTATCGAAGGTAAGCGAAACTTCACAGTAAGACAGCGATTTTCTGTTCTGCGTTCCGTTGAAAATAACGTCCTGCATGCTGCTGCCGCGCATTGTTTTTGCGGACATTTCGCCGAGAACCCAGCGTATTGCGTCGGCGACGTTACTTTTACCGCAACCGTTCGGTCCGACTATACAGGTTACTCCGTTATCGAATCTGATTTCTTGTTTATCGGCGAAAGATTTGAAACCGATAAGTTCGACTTTTTTGAAATCCACTTGTTACTCCTTAAATTTTCTGTATTTTGGCGGCTTGGAATTTTTAGGAACCGCTTTGCTTTCGAGTGTTTTCAAGCCCTTTTCGGCGGCTTGTTTTTCCGCTTCTTTTTTACTTTTACCCTCTCCGACCGATATTTCTTTTCCGTCAAGCGTAAACGCCACGACGAACGTAGGAGAATGATCCGGTCCCTTCTTTTCTTTGACGGGATATTCGATCTTGCCGAGACAGTATTTTTGTACGCGTTCCTGCAAAAGACTTTTAGTATCTTTAACCGTAACGGCGGCGGTTTTTTCTTTGGCCTTCCTTTTTGGCGTATCGGATTTTACCGCAACACCCGTCAATAATTTATCGAAAATAAATTTACGGGCTTTCTCGAGTCCGCCGTCATCGTCCAGATATATACCGGCAACAATAGCCTCGAAAAGATTTTCGCATGCCGCGGAATGATTACCCGAATTTTTTCGTTCGCCCTCGCCGTACAGAATAAACGCGTCAAGTCCCGAACGCTTGATTGCATCGGATAAAGGCGTATGCGAAACTATACTCTGTTTAAGTTCGGTAAGTTTACCCTCGTCGCAATCGGGATACTTCGTATACAGATATTCCGATACGCAATAACCGAGAATCGAGTCTCCGAAAAATTCAAGCCTTTCGTTATTCGGGAATTTCGGATGTTCGTGCGTATACGACGCATGCGTAAAACATTGCCTTAACAGATTTTTATCTTTGAACGAAAAACCTATGATTTCTTCGCAACCGACGTCGAAAATCATGCGGGTTCCCCGCCGCTTAAAGCAATTTCTCTGCCGATTTTTTCGGATACGTCGAGTGACGAACATTCATATGCCTGTAAAACAGCGTTTTTGAACGCTTCCGCTTTCGACGCGCCGTGCGCCTTGACCACCGTCTTCTGCATTCCGAGCAGCAACGCTCCTCCGCGTTTATTGTAGTCGAGTTTGTCTTTTATTTTTTTGAAGGATTTTTTCAGCAACATTCCGCCTATTTTAGAACTGAACGAAGAATATATTTCTTTCTTCAGTTCTGTAAAAATGCAACCGATCGCCCCTTCCATGGACTTCAATGCGATATTGCCGTTGAAACCGTCGGTCACGACAACGTCGTAATCGCCCGACAAAATATCTCTCGCCTCCATATTGCCGACAAAATTTATCCCGCCGCAATCTTTAAGCAAGGCGAAAGCGTCTTTTGTTAAAGTATTGCCTTTGGCGTCTTCGGTACCGTTGGACAGGAGCGCGACGCGCGGATTTGCAACGCCTTTGACCTCGCTCATATACACACTGCCCATCAAGGCAAACTGAACGAGATTTATCGGTTTGCAATCTACGTTTGCTCCGCAGTCGAGAAACAACGTCTCGCCGCCTTTCATATTCGGAAACAGCGGGGCGAGCGCAGGTCTGTTCACACCCTTTATTCTCGGCGACAACAGTACCGCGGCGGTTAAAACCGCGCCGGTAGACCCGGCGGATACAAACGCGCCGGCATTATCGTCATCTTTAAGAATTTTCACGCTCTTTACAATCGATGAATCGGGCTTTTTGCGGATTGCATCCGCCGGAGATTCGTTACACGATATGACGTCTTCGGCATTTACGACCGAAACACGCAGTTCGTCGTATTCTTCGCCTGCAAGACCGCTTTTTATACCGCTTTCTTTCCCGACGAAAACAAGATCGAAATTTTCTTTTTCTTTAAGCGCGGCGAGCGCACCTTTGATTATCTCGGACGGCGCATTGTCTCCGCCGTACGCATCTATTATAATTTTCATTTTGTTCCTTGTTTCAATATTCGAGATTATCGACTGTTCTGGGGAAAGGTATGACGTCGCGGATGTTCGCAATACCCGTCAGATACATTATCATTCTTTCAAAGCCTAAGCCGTAACCCGAATGCGTTACTCCGCCGTATTTACGCAGGTTAAGATACCAATCGTAATCTTCGGGTTTCATGCCCAATTCTTTTATACGATTTACGAGTACGTCGTAGCGCTCTTCCCTCTGACTGCCGCCGATGAGTTCGCCTATACCCGGTACAAGCAGATCCGCCGCCGCGACGGTCTTTCCGTCGTCGTTAAGGCGCATATAAAACGCTTTGATTTCTTTCGGATAATCGGTTAAGAATACGGGCTTGCCGTAAACCTGTTCGGTTAAATATCTTTCGTGTTCGCTCTGCAGATCGCAACCCCAGTATACGGGGAACTCAAACTTATCTTTAATCGGTTCGAGAATCTTTATCGCCTCGGTATACGGAAGTCTTACGAATTCGTTGCTCTCTACGTTATTAAGTCTGTCAATCAACCCTTTATCGACGAAATTATTCAAAAAAGCAAGTTCGTCGGGGCAAGTTTTCATAACGTGACGAATTATGTATTTTACCATTGCCTCGGCGACATCCATATCGTCTGACAAATCGGCAAAAGCCATTTCGGGTTCTATCATCCAGAATTCGGCGGCGTGTCTCGCGGTGTTGGAGCGTTCCGCCCTGAAAGTCGGTCCGAAAGTGTAGACGTTACCGAACGCCATAGCATACGCCTCGGCGGAGAGTTGCCCCGAAACCGTAAGCGATGCCTGTTTACCGAAAAAGTCCTTAGTATAATCTACCTTTCCGTCTTTTTTCGGAACGTCTGCAAGCGACAGCGTCGTAACCTGAAACATCGCGCCCGCACCTTCGCAATCGCTGCCGGTTATAAGCGGCGTGTGAACGTATACAAACCCTTGAGAATTAAAAAATTCATGAATGGCGAAAGCCGCCTCGCTCCTTATACGAAATACCGCGCCGAAAGTGTTGGTCCTCGGACGAAGATACGCAATCTCACGCAGATATTCGAGCGAATGTCTCTTTTTCTGCAACGGATAATCGGGGGTCGATTCGCCCTCGACCGTTACGTTTTTCGCTTTTATTTCAAAAGGCTGTTTTGCTTCGGGTGTCAAAACGAGAGTTCCGGCGACACTCAACGACGCGCCGACGTTCTGTTTCGCGATTTCGTCGTAGTTGGTAAGGTTTGCCCTTTCAAATACGACCTGAACACCCTTAAAACAACTGCCGTCGTTCAATTCGATAAATCCGAACTCTTTACCGTCGCGGATAGTTCTTGCCCAACCTTTTACGGTTACGTCTTTGCCGCCGAGCGTCTCCGCGCCCGAATATAAAGCCTTTACGGTTATTCTTTTTTCCATAAAATCTTACTCCGTAAGCAGAATATATAGTATATGCGAAATTATTTTAACACAATTTTTATTAAATTTCAAACGTTTTTATATATAAATATATAAAC